>CAURVP010000023.1:0-17909 GCA_963528475.1 uncultured Candidatus Saccharibacteria bacterium
TACACCCTCCATTTCACTGCCTCGCCCGCAACTTCACCTTGCTCGATTCCCGTGTACCGATAGCCAAGCCTTTCGAGCGCATTCCAGCTGTGGACGTTTTGCATGTAGGCCTTTGCCTCAATTATTGCAAAACCACCTTCAGAAAACGCCCAATTGCAAGCTGCTTGCTTGGCAGAACTCCCAAGGCCTTGACCCCAGTTTTTTGGATCGCCAATCAGTGTACAAAATGCCCCAGCTGTGACGCCGTATTTGTGGCTTAGTTTTCTTATATCGTTGATTTCAATATTGCCAACGATCTCGCCGTTGCACTCGATCATCCAGCTGTACCGATCGTCATCATCAAGCATATTCTGGAGATGTGCTACTTCGTCTTCTTCAGTCATCTGAGAAAAATCTGCACCCAAATACTGTGTCACCTCTGGCCGATGAATCCACTGGATAGTAATTGGCGCATAAGCTGGGCTTGGCTTAACCAGGCGCAGTGTTTGAGTCTTGCTGGAGGATGGTATGGCGATGGTGCGGGTGTACATACTAGTAATATCTTATCACCTATCGATGATAGTAAGATTGAAAGATGACTGTATGAAGGCAAGCTCACTCTTATACATTATTCATCTTGCGGTAGTAGACATATAATACCAGTTTTCCGCATCATGCTATTTCGAGTGCAAGGCTACCTTGAAGGTATGCTTCTTACCAATACGCAAAATGTCATCGTTAGCAAGTGGTGTATTTTCGCTAGAAACTTTGGAGTCATTGATCTTCACGGCATTTTGCTTGATGAGCCGTCTGGCCTCGCCGCGACTTTTTGTGATGCTCAGTCGAACAATGATATCGATAATTGACTCATGGGCATCTACCTGAATGACGTCAATATCCTTAGCAAGATTCTTCTGACTCACCTCAGAGACCCATTGCCGCTCAGCATCAACGGCGGCGCTCGCTCCGTGGTACATTGACACTATCTCTCGGGCAAGATCCTTTTTGATATCGCGTGGGTTTTCTCCGTCGTTGAGTCGATTTTTAATTATGGCAATCTCACTCATAGGCAGGCGCGTACAATCCACAAAACACTGGTAAATACCCGCATCCGCCAGCTGCATGATTTTAAAGAACATATCTTTGGCATTCAGATCGAGACCCACACCGGTGCCAAGGCTTTTGCTCATTAATTTTTCGCCGGTTTCTGGGTTTTCGAGCAGTGTGGTTGTGATGACAAACTTTTCTTTCTGCTTGTAGCGCTTGAGCAATGTACGGCCAGCCAGCATGTTGAATGTTTGGTCGGTGCCACCAATCTCCACATCAACATCCATTGCCACAGAATCGTAGCCCTGCATCAGCGGATAGAAGAACTCATGGACGAAGAGTGGCTTCTCGGCAGCGACTCACTTTTTGAATGCATCGCGCTCGAGCATCTGCTGTACGGTAAAGTTGGAGGCAAGCTCCACGGAATCTTCAAATGTTAGCTTGGAGAGCCACTCCGAATTAAACTGGAATTCTATCGGGTTGTCGATATCGTTAAAGTCTAGAATCTTGCCAATTTGCGCCTTAAATGTCTGCAGGTTCTCCAGCACTTGTTCGCGTGTTAGCTGCACACGCATCGAAGTTTTATCGCTCGGATCACCGATCATGGCGGTAAAGTCGCCAATTAGCACAATAATTCGGTGGCCAAGAGCGTGAAACCGTTCGAGCATCAGATAATTTGTTGAATGCCCAAGGTGAACGTAGTCCGCAGTTGGGTCAATACCAAGATAAAATGTGAGGCGGCGGCCACTTTGTAGCTCCTTTTTGAGACTATCTTTGCTCGGAAGAATTTCGGCAACTGAGCGAGACAGCGCCTCATTAATTAAGTGCTCGTCGGTAATAACGTGGTGCGCTTGAGTATTCATGTATAGTATTTTACTACATACGAGAAAAGATAAAAAACTGAACATGCCTTGAGATCACTTGTTATGTGCCGCTGGAGCCCTATGATTTACGGTTTATCACAATTTGAAAGGGAACCGCGAGTGTGTAAATGTCTTGTTTATACATGGATGTATGACATCGCTTGTACTACTTATGCTACAGTTGATGGTAGTGCTAGATCTGAAGATACACTACAATAATACTATGAATCAAGAATGGAACGTTATACGTCAAAAGAAGTTAGTCGACTCACCGTGGTACAAGCTCAATATTGAAACCGTCAGACTCCCGTCAGGCAAAGTCCTCGATGATTATTACGTGCGAGAGGGTATGAACGCCGTTTTGATCGTTCCACGCACTCATGAAGGCAAATTTTTACTGGTGCGTCAGTATAAACACGGAGCGCAGCAAAGTGTTATAGAATTTCCTGCGGGTAAGATCGATGCGGGTGAATCTGCTTTAATTGCTGCAAAAAGGGAATTATATGAAGAGACTGGAGGTACCTCCAGTCTCTTTGTAGAGGGACCTACATTTTTTGAGGACCCTACGAATAGCCGTGTCAAGATAGCGATCGTCTTTGCTGATAATGTCACTATAAAGCATAGGCAACATCTTGACGATAATGAGGATATTGAAGTAATACAGCTAACGTCTGATGAGCTACGAACTATGCTCATGAACAATGAGCTATCTGTGGCAGCATCCGTAGCAGCAGGGTGGATAGCCTTAGAAGGGGGCGATAACATGAAGAGACATAAATCCGGGACAGTAAACCAGGTATTGAAAAAAGCAAACTGATGGTTGAGGTGATTGATAAGGAATGAGGAGTAGGATGGAGACTGTTTATCGGTGTGGTATCTAGACAGATATAGCGTATAAAAGGGAAAATCAGAAGTTCTATATTCGTGCTAGAATAGTCACAGAGCAGAAAGTAGGGGGTGAGGGTAGAAAATATGCGCAAGAAGAAACTAAGTGACAACGACACACTAAGCTTTCGCACTATCATCTTCCGTGGTATTCTCTATGTCATCATTATTCCAACAGCTGTTATGTTTCTTCTTGTTGGTGGATTCTATCTCAAGGCCGATATTGAGGCGAATCAAGCTCAAGCAACAATGAAAACTTATTTACAAAACAAATATAATGAGGAATTCATCGTTGAGAAACCAGAGCGGAAGAGCAGTGGCCTCGGCGTAGAGGGAGTACTAGCCGCCAATGCTTACCCTATACGAGATCCTCATATACAATTTTCTGTAAACACCTCATCGAATGGCAATCAAGATAACTATCCAGGCGTAATATGGTCCCGCTCTCAGAATGATAAGCTAATAAAGGATCATATCATAAATAACTCGTGGGCGCAGACCGACATCACTGTCAGTCTTGCAGACAATACAGCACAGTCGCTGAGCGGTACACCTAAAACATACGAAGAAGCGATAGCGTCTTATGGAAAAGACATACACTACATAATAAGTGTTAATCGTAATACAAATCAATTGGCTGTCGATAACCGGGATCGGTACTATCTCATGAGCCTTATTAGATATATCAATCAGCAAAAAGTTGGCTACCGTATTATACATTACAGCATACATGATACGAAGATGGACACAGACATAGTGTGTAATATACAGGTAGAAGGTACGCGTCTATTAGATGAAAAACAAGCCAATGAATGCTTTAGAAAATAAGGGGTGGGGACAGAAAACATGCACAAGAAAGAACCAAACGAGAATAATAGGCTAAGCTTCCGCACCATTCTTTTTCGTGGTATCCTCCGCGTTATCATTATTCCGACATGCGTCATGCTTCTATTAATTGGTACATTGATCGGTATATTTCATATCAAGTATCTTATAGAGGCTCATCAAGCTCAGACTGAAATGCGCGCCTACCTAGAGAAGAAATATCACCAGCACTTTATTATCAAGAACTATCGAATTGAAGGAGGTGGATTTGCAAGAAGGGGTGGCAAAGTTGCAGATGCACATAGAGAGGGTAGCTCTTATACCTTTCGTGTTTTAGAGAAAGATCACCGGCTCTACCGTGATAACTACCTCTCAGCACTTTACAATGAGCAGGAAGAAAAAGATCTTACTAAGATGGTTAAAAAGTTGTCTATACCTGCAGTAAAATATATGCCAGATATTACAATTGCTCCTGACGTAGCTGATGAGATACAGGGCACGCCAGCTTTTGTTGAGATGTTGCGGAAGTATGGGGATCATATTATATATGAAGTATCTATTGTTTTAGTAGGGGATCAGGTAAAAGAAGAAGATGTCCAAAACGTAAGAAAACTTATGGAGTATGCCCAATCAAAAAACCCGAAAAGTTATGCTGTGAGATATGTTGTAAATAGCAGAACTGAAGATGTGCAATATATTTGTCAGGAGTATGGAGGTATAAGCGAGAAAATGGCGCAAGAAACTTCCAAGGATTGCTTTAAAAAGAGTAAGGGAAGGATATAGTCAATAAATCTTTAAAAGAAATCATGAAGGAAGTACCTAAAAACCAATCGCCTTGAGCGTAAACCTCTCTCATACCTTGACAGCTCATCAAAGCTACAGCTTGCAGAATAAGAAGAATAACTCAATAGTTCTGCATTTGTGCTATAATAGTCGCGTAGCCAAAAATAGGGATCCTGAGAGCAGAAAATATGCACAAGCAAAAACCAAACGATAACAGTAAACTAAGCTTTCTCACTATCGTCTTCCGTGGTGTCCTCTATGTCATCATTATTCCAACAACTATTATGCTTCTCCTCGTTAGTGGATTTTATCTTAAGTTAGATATCGAGGCTGGCCAAGCTCAAGCGACAATGAAGACGTATTTACGTAACAAGTATAAAGAAGAATTTGTTGTCGAGAAACCAATACGAAACGGAAGTGGGTTCGCGGTGCGGGGGTGGTTTGAGGCGGTAGCTTATCCTGTGGCGAACAAAAAACTTCCCTTTAAGGTGATGATGTCACTTTCAGACCCATGGGATGATTATGTAGATACACTATGGGGCATGCAAGAAATGGCAAGAATAAAACCGATGGTCGATAAAATAATGACTGGATCGTACGTGTTTACTGTGGATATAGCAACAGGCGAAATTGGCAATGCTGTTACAGACACTAAGGCTTTGCCGTTATTTCAAGAGGTAGCACATAAGCATAGCCAAAGTATACTCTATAAGCTAGAAGTAACCGCGCAAAACGATGCTTCTTCGTTGATGCACTATGAGCGAGTCAAGCAGTTGTTGCAGATTATTAAGGATGTTCCTGCTAAGACTAAACTGATATACCGATGGTACGAAAATGGTACTAAACACGTCATAGTGCTCTTAGAAGATGAAATAACAAAAATACTTCACGAAAACCAGGATATTCGTATATATGATAAAGAAATAATTAAGGAGAAAAAATGAATTTGAAAGTTGAGCAGTATCTTGCCTTGTCATCGCTTGCTTATCAAGTAATACCAAATAGTTTGTTAGATGATGCATCAAAACAAACCCTTGAAGAGATTGTCTCTCACTTGACCGCGAGAACTAACTTGCTTGAACTTAAACCTCTCTCCTCCCTCGCATCCTGGCACCTCATCAACACTACAACCACTTCATCTGGCATGTCGGCTATTGCTGTGCAAGATCCAGCCACCAAGGACATTGTCTTTGCCTACCGCGGGACAGATATTGATAAAAATATCTGGGAAGCGATGAAAGATATTGAGTCGGATATTGCGATTGCATCGAGTGGAAATGTTTTTGTGCAGGATGGGCTGAACCAATTCCACGATGCTTACACCTTCTATACCGAGACGATCAAGAAAGTTGGTGGCGGTGCTCATGTAGGCACCAAGAGCTTCACTGGCCATTCACTCGGTGGTGGACTGGCACAGTATATGGCGTATAAAACTGGTGGTGCATATAAGACGGTCACCTTCGACGCGGTAGGGATTGGCCAAGTGCTGAAGAATGTCAACCCGCGGGACTATGATACCTCAGTAACGGACTACACCAATGAGCACGATATCATTGGTATGTATGGTGTGCAGCTGGGCCGCACAGTGTACATTAAGGATATGAACAGTGATGAGCTGCGTAAGAAGGACCGTGACTATGTGACAATACTGCAGTATGCGCAGGGTGCCATTGCTGTGGCGGCACGCAATGGCGAGCATGCCTCAGCAATGGGGTGGATGGCAGCTGCAAGCATAGCATCGCTCGGGTATGCAGTGAATCGTACTAGCCAAGAGCTAGCTTTCGATGCACATCGTCCAAGTAGTTTATTAACTGATGATGGTACGCTAGCAGCCACTGTACCGCAGGGAGACTCCATCACGAATACATTGGCTGGCGCACTTCGTACAACACTGGAAGTATATACCGGTATTGCCAATGGTGTTCATTTCATCGTTGTTGAGATTCCAAGTGCTACAGCTGAAGAGCTTGTGCGAATAACGCTCTCTGTCGCTGAAAGTGGTAAGAAGATCATAGTCGATGTAGCACAGGTGATTCGCGATCAGGTGAATATCCTTACCTCTAGTGTATATGAAACAAGCCGGATTATGGGTGAGCAAGCTGATGCCTTTGCTCGTGTGCTGATGGCACAACTTGCTGGGGCTACGCAATGGACAACTTCGCTCCGTCTCGACATTGCCGTGCTGAGTGCACTGAGCGGTGCAGCTAGAATAACGCGCGATACACTTGCTGCTATAGTAGAGACGCCTGATGCGATGGCGCGTTGGCTGCAGATAGTCTTTGGTGCAAGTGCACATGTCGTTGGTACAGCAGCAGACGATTCTATTGATGGTTATGATCACGTCCCAGACTATGGCGTGACAAAGCGTGCGGTCTATGTAGAGGGCCGAGAAGGGAATGATTACGTAACAGGAACGAATTCTGATGATACATTGATGGGTGATGCAGGGAATGACACCATCATGGGCAAAGGTGGTAATGATATGATTTTTGGCGGTGATGGTGACGATTCTCTATATGGTGATGGTGGTAGTGATACAATTTTTGGCGGTGCTGGCGACGACAACCTTAACGGTTCAGAAGGTGATTCTAATAAGCTCTATGGTGGCGCAGGTGATGATGGAATAAATGGTTCCGGGTTGATTGTTGGTGGTGCAGGTGATGACCGGATCAATTCTCAATTTGGGGACGATACATATATCTATAACCGTGGTGATGGTGATGACACGATTAGCGACTTTGGTGGCATTGACACTGTACGGTTTGGTGCGGGTATCGTGCCAAGCGATGTAACGGCACGCTATGAGAGCCGCCCGTATGGCACGCCAGGCAATGACTATGATCTTGTCTTAGACATAAAGGGCTCTGGTAGTATTCGCATCAAAGACTATTATGGTTCGAGTGACTGGACAGGACGGAACCGTCCCGTACCGGGTCATCGTGTCGAGCGCTTTGTCTTTGCAGATGGCACTGTGTGGAATGAGCAAGCAATTCGCACTATGACGCATCACTTACAAGGCACAGCTGACGATGATTCTATTGACGCCTTTGATGATGATGGTATCACGGTACATAGTGGAGCTGGTAACGACACGGTGCGTGGCGCGAGGCAAGACGCAAATGTGCTCTATGGGGACGACGGTGATGACAGCCTCATTGGTGGTGAGAAAGATGATATGCTGACTGGTGGGCAGGGTAATGATGTGTTGTATGGTGCAGGTGGCAACGATATCTATACCTTCAAGCGAGGGGATGGTGTTGACACGATAAGTGATAATGACGGCATTGACACACTGCAGTTTGGCGAAGGCATTAATCCGCGTGATGTGACTGTTCGACGCATCAACCTTTCATCATATGAGAGTCTCGAGCTTGCTATCACGGGTACAGGTGATAAAATCATTATCCAAGGATATTTTGGCTCGTACTCATACGACGGGCTGCATGAGAGCACAAGCCAGCGGATCGAAAAAGTGGTTTTTGCTGATGGTACGGTATGGACACCGGAGATAATCGCACAAATGCTTGCAGAGCACACGAGTGAATAGCGTATAATCTCTGTCTTAGCTCCAGCTCATCTGCTTTATTGTCTTTATCTTGGTAGGCTAGATGGTTTGGGCTACTTTCTCAATATTAGTTAGGTAGTATACTAGCTTTTATAATTTCCTAGAGGAAGAATAAGACAGCGAGAAATAATAAATGGGCTGATACGCGCACGTCGCTTCTGCAGGAGTCTCTTTAAGCTAGCTTTCATCTCCCTCCTGCACAATACCACACATGAAAACAGCAACCATGACCCAATCAGCCGCAGTGGTAGAGACACCCACTGTGCCGGTGCTGCGTGCGCTTAATCCGCGGACGCTCAGTATCGATATTGTGCTGCCAGTGCTTAATGAGGCGCATGTTATTGCGCGCTCGGTGAGCACGCTGCACGCGTATTTATCACAGCATGTGCCGCATCGCTGGCGCATCATTATTGCCGATAATGGTAGCACGGACGGCACAGCGGAGGCAGCGCGCCAATTGGCGGTACGTTACCCCGAGGTGCAGCTCATTCAGCTTACCGAGAAAGGCCGTGGCCGGGCTCTCAAGCAAGCTTGGCTACAGAGCTCGGCTGATATTCTGGCCTATATGGATATCGACCTCTCTACCAACTTACACAGCTTCGTCCCAATGATTACCCCGCTGATTATGGGCGAAGCGGCTGTGGCGACGGGCTCGCGCCTGATGAAGCAGTCGCGCACAACCCGCGGCTTCAAGCGCGACACTATCTCGCGCTGTTACAACTGGATTATTCGCCGGACGATGAAGACAAAATTTGTCGATGCTCAGTGTGGTTTCAAGGCAATTCGGTGCGCTGCGGCACGCGAGATTCTGCCTCGCATCAAGGATACTGGCTGGTTTTTTGATACCGAGCTGCTCGTCAAGGCAGAGTACGCTGGCTATACCATCCACGAGGAGCCAGTTGAGTGGGTCGAAGACACCGACTCGCGTGTTCATATCATCAAGACTGCAACAGATGATCTCAAGGGCCTCTCGCGGGTGCGGCGCGAATATGGCAAGACGGGCTTTGGCGAGCTAGCAGCTGTGGCTGGACTTTTGCTACTAACGAGTGTGCTCTTCCTCTGGAACTTAACCATCAATGGTATGGCCAATAGCTATTATGCTGCTGCTGCTCAGGCAGCGAGTACAAACTGGACGGCCTGGCTGTTTGGCAGCCTTGATGCAGCGAACTTTGTTAGTGTCGATAAACCACCTATCAGTATGATGATCATGGGGCTGAGTGGTCGGCTCTTTGGTTTCTCGTCGTGGAGTATGCTCATGCCGCACGCGCTTGCGGGGGTCGCGACAGTTATGCTTGTCTATGCAGCAGTTAAGCGGTGGTATGGTGCCAAGGCGGGGCTCATCGCTGGTGCGGTGATGGCACTGACGCCAGCAGCTGCCTTGATGTTTCGCTTTAATAACCCCGATAGTTTCTTGACACTCTTCTTGACGGCCAGTGCCTACGCCTTCCTCCGCGCCTTTGAAAATAAGAAGCCAGTGTTGTGGCTGAGCCTTGCAGGGCTCTTTACTGGCCTGGCCTTTAATACAAAAATGCTGCAGGGGCTACTGGTACTACCAGTGATGGCACTGCTCTATCTAGTGTGCGCCCGGCCAAAGCTTGTGACACGCCTCTGGCATCTTAGCGTGGCTGGCGTGGTAACGGTTGTCTCGACCTTTTGGTGGAGCGTGCTTGTGTGGCTTACTCCGGCGGCTCATCGCCCGTGGGTGGGCAGTACCAATGATAATAACATTTGGAGCTTGATTTTTGGCTACAATGGCTTTGGGCGCTTACTGGGTAGTGGCGGTGGCCCTGGTAAAGCGCTAGGTGGTGGGGCAGCGCAGATGGGCCAAGCGGCGGCAACCGCAACCCAATCTGCCGCGCAGCCAGCTGGTCATACAGCGACGCAGGCAGCATCCATGACGCCACCAACTGGCGGTGGTATGGGTGGCCACGGTGGTGGCCCAGGAGGTGTTGGTTTTGGCGGTGAGACAGGGGTGCTGCGTATCTTTAACGAAAGTTTTGGCCCTAATATTGCCTGGTTGCTTGTGGTAGCCGTGATCGGTGGTGGGCTCGTGCTGTGGCTGCTGCACCGCGCACCACGGCACAACAAAGAGCGTGTCGGTGTACTGCTGTGGCTGGGTTGGCTGCTCATTCATGTCATTATCTTTAGTATGACGAGTGGGACGATTCATCCATACTACGTCGTGGCGATGGCACCGAGTGTTGCTGCCCTGGTAGGGATTGGCGCGCCGTATCTGTGGCAAGCTTACACGCGGCGCACGAAGCTGGCCTGGCTTGTGCCATTGACAATACTGCTCACGACGATCATTAGTGTCATTATGCTTGGCTATAGCAATACCTGGCCGTGGCTCACCTGGCTTGTCATTATCACTGGTGGAGCAGCGGCTGTGATGACGCTTGTGCCACTGGTAACACTCCCTCGGTGGTATGTGCGAACGGCTCTTGCTATGGCTGTGCTGGCCAGTATGGCTGCACCAGTAGCCTTTAGCTCGAGCACAATAGCGACAGCGCACAGTGGAAGCATTCCTACAGCGGGTCCGGGTGCGACGGCAATGAGCGGCACGAATAACGAATCAGCCCAGGCAGAAGCCGCTCTTGTCTCGTACCTTGTGGCGCACCAGCAGAATGCAACATGGATTGCGGCAGTCAACAGCGCCAATGAATCGGCACCGATCCAGCTTTCCACAGGCAAGGCGGTGATGGCAGTCGGTGGCTTTAACGGCAGCGACAGCACGCTCACGCTCGAGCAGTTCAAGCAGCTGGTACGTCAGGGCAGTGTGCGCTACTACGTAGTGAGTCAGCATGGGCCAGGTGGGCATGGCGGGCAGCAATCGACGCAGGCAGGAACAAATTCATCGGCTCCATCGACTGCACAATCCTCATCGGCCCAAACGCAAACTACCCATCATCATGGTGGGCCGGGCGGCAACTCTGCTATCGCTACCTGGGCGGCGAGTGCTGGCACCAAAGTTGACTACGGTGGCACGCAATATACCGTGTACGATCTCTCGCATACAGTTTAGACCGTATCGTAACAGAGATAAAGAGCCAGTCTTTGGGCTGGCTCTTTATTATTTCTTTTACCTCAACTAACGCAAAGCTTACTTGTGGCGCATTGCCAGACCAGCGCGAAGTGTCTCATGATAAAACGGTAGCAGCGGCAAAGCATCGATCTCGGTGAGTGGATACCACGCTGCTGCGCTATTTTCGGCATTAAGCCGAGGCGTTATGCGCTGCGCACATTCAATGAGCACCGGATACACATACCACTGGCGGCTATGCGCTGCATCGATCTGCATCAGGGGTTGCTGCGCCACCACAATAGTTGTATCTCGCGGGTCAATGCCTAGCTCCTCGGCCAATTCTTGCCCGGCCAGTACCGTAATACTCGTATCGGTCCGGTCGATGAAGCCGGAGACGCCATTGAGCATACGCGGTTGCTCCACCTCTTGCTGGCTACGCCGCGCTAGTAAAATCTCATCACCGTAACATACCACGCAGTTGAAGACAAAGCAGATGGGTTGGCCAGTGTAGTCGATCCTTCCATCGGGCAGGCGTGGATAGTCTTTGGTTTGGTAGGCAATCATCGCAAGCGGATTCATATGATTAGTATAGCATAAGAGGAATGAACAGAGGTAGAAAATACTAATGCGTAAGTCATAATATACCTTGATATAGTTGCCTTTTTGTCTATACAAACCCTTGGGAAACGGCGTAATGGAGTGAAATATCGAATTTTTAAGACTGCCCTAAGCCACGTCGTGCATACTACAGATACAACCATAAACAAGGAGTATACGACAATGGCACAGCAACCAACTCTTACCACAGATGAAGCTCTCGTTTTGCAGCAGATCAACGAGCATGGCGAAGACGATGTGATTGGTCTAGAGCAGAGCCTGCGCATGAGCCGCCCAAAGCTAATGGCGCAACTCACTCACCTCAAGAACAAAGGACTTGTTACAGTCAAGATGACGACTGGTGATTGGTGGATCACCGTCAGCCGCCGCGGCCAACAGATGATGCGCCGCCTATGGCCCGAAGCAGCACTGGGGTACTAGCTCGCAATACGAAGGATGAGTGTCGTCACTATGACACTAAGAAGGTGAGATAATGTGACTGACACGGCTTACGCAATATGTAATGATAAACTTGAACATTCTTGGGAAATATTCATTTTAGCGCGCCATCGGATATCTGAAAAGAGAAGTTTAGGGCGGTGCAATAAAGATTTATAATGACGAATAACACGGTATAATAAGAGTATGAAACTATTAGTCGTTGATGATGAGCGGCGCATTGCCGAGTCAATAAAACAGGGGTTAGAGCAAGAAGGCTACGCCGTCGATGTCGCCTTTGATGGTGAGGATGGTTACAATGCTGCATGGGCCGATGAGTATGATGCGATTATTCTTGATGTAATGATGCCAGTGATGAATGGCTTCGAAGTAGTGCAGAAGCTTCGCAGCAGGGGCAACCACACGCCAGTGCTGATGCTCACAGCTAAGGACCAGACGCAGGATATCGTGGCGGGGCTCGACCACGGCGCAGACGACTATTTACCCAAGCCTTTTTCCTTCGATGTGCTAGCGGCTCGCGTGCGTGCCCTGCTACGGCGTCCCCAAGAGGCGCTCGGGACCGTGCTGCGCGTGGCTGATATTGAGCTTGACACCGTTAAGCAGACCGTGACGCGAGCTGGCCAGCCTATTGCGCTCTCGGCTAAAGAATTTGCCATCTTCGAGCACCTCCTGCGCAACAAGAATCAAATCCTCAGCAAAAATAACATCATGACTCACGTTTGGGACTTCGATGCTGATATCTTGCCAAATAATGTCGAGGTTTTTATCAACTATCTCCGGGGTAAACTCGAGAAGCCATTCCCAGATAGTCGCCCGATTATCGAGACAGTGCGGGGCTTTGGCTACATCATCAAGGACGACCCAGCATGAGGCAGCGCCAATGAGCTTTCGCACCACAACACTCCGGCTGGCTGGCACCTATCTTGCGATTATTATGGTAATGAGCCTTGGGTTTAGCCTGGTGTTTTATCAGACGTCGGCTGCGCAATTGGAGCGGCAGCGCCCACCGAGTGAGGCTGGCAGGGAACAAGAATTTCATTTTACCGACCATACCGTCAATCGCTTTCTTGAGCGGCGAGCGACTGAAGCGCGGCAAGAGCTGATCGCTCAGCTGGTGCTCGTGAATCTCGCGGCGCTGGCAATTGGCAGTGTAGTGAGCTATCTCCTCGCGGAGCACACCCTGCGGCCGATCCGCGCCAACATGCGCGCTCAGACGCAGTTCGTTAGTGATGCCAGTCATGAGCTGCGCACGCCGCTGACCGCGCTACGCACTGCAAACGAAGTAGCGCTGCGCAATCCTAAGCTCACCCTCGCTGAGGCTCGCGCCGTCATAGAAGCGAATGTGACCGATGCGACGCGCCTGCAAACGCTAGCCAATACAATGCTTGGCTTGCTTCGGTACGACCGCTCGGTGGTGCAGCTGCAGCCAGTTGCTTTACAAACTGTGGTGAGCGAAGCGATGAACTTAGTGGTGGCACCTGCCCAAGCGAAGTCGATTGCCATTGATGATACCACGCCACCTTTGATGGTGCGGGCTCATCAGCAGCGTCTTGTTCAGCTCCTTACCATTTTGCTCGACAATGCCATCAAATATAGCCCGGAGCATACTACCATTACCATCACCGCTGAGAGTACCAATCGCTGGGCTAGGGTGCAGATCATTGACCAAGGCATCGGGATGGACGCCGCCACGCAGCGTCAGATATTCCAGCGCTTCTACCGAGCCGACCAAGCTCGCACTGGTGGCCTAGGCCAGGGCTATGGCCTTGGGCTTGCGATTGCCCAGCAGATCATCACCGAACATGGCGGCAAAATTACTGTCGACAGTACGCCTGGTAGTGGCACGACCTTTACGGTGGGCTTGCGCCTTGCTGGCAGGCAGAGTATGTAGTAGATAACGTTCTGTAGAAATAAAGAGCGGATGCTTGATAAATAAGCAAAGGCGCGTATCAAACTGGACTTAGACTAGCTGGTAGCAAGAGTATATGGGTTGTATTACTTTTTGAGATTAGCTAAAAATTCTTCAGCAGAGTTAAACGGCTTGCTCAAGTTATTACCAGTTGCTAGCGATGGCTCAATTTCAGTAAGCAGTGCTTCGAGTTGCGTCGTCGTTAGCTCAGGGGTATACGGCTCAATATGGCGAGTTGCAACGACTTGCGTGAGGTAGCTGTTAATTAGCGCGCTCAACGTTAGGCCAGCGCTTTTTGCAACTTCTTGCATCCTATTAGATAGCACACTCGGACAAAGCTTATGCAAAAAAGAGCACGAGAAAAGCGCGCGGCAATGCGATGGGTCTAGCAAGATTTCACTTTAAGCTTCTTTTAACGCCTGCTCTCTATACTCGAACCATAATAACGAAAGGAGTATACATGAAAATAGAAGATTGCTTTGCAACGGAGAAGCGTAGTGCGTCGCCGACATCCCCATCGTCCATACAAGTACAGGCTAAAGGTACGGCCAACTCTGGTTTGATCGCGGCGGTTATTGGCGGCGTGATCGTGGCGGCAGCGCTCGGATTTCTTGGTGGCATGCAGGTCAATAGCCGCAGCACATCGAGCCAAAGTGGCCCTGGTGGCCATGGTATGATGGGTAGTCAAACCAGCCAGGGGAATATGTCGCCACCAGGCCAAACAGGTCAGTCGGCAGGCAGTGGTGCTCAGCCAGGCGCACCGTCAAATGGAGCAAATACCACCACGCAAACCCAGCAAGGCACTACTCAACAAACCACGCAAGATACGACCAAGAATACCTAATACTGATAATAAAACCACCTCTGCTATGAGGTGGTTTTGGCTTACTGGAGTAAGGATTATTGTGGCAAGGAGACACCCTTTTCTTTGAGGGCTGGCTCAATGACGAGCTTGCCAAAGGCATCGGCGTCAGCCCACACTTGGCGCGCATCTGAACTGCCTGAGGTGGTGAGCTTGCCGTCCTTGACGTATTGATTGGTTACATTCTTGCCATTGACGAGAATAGCTGGTGTGGCGCTGGCGGCATTTTGAGCGCCAGCCAGGGATTTATCAAAGGCGATCTTTTTCTTAATCCGGGCACCTGAGCGGTCGGCCTCGGCGAGGTCGGTCTTGAAGCGGTTGACATCAAGGCCAAGCCCCTGTGCAGTGGTGACGAAGTAGTTGGTGCGTTCTGTGCCATCGAGTGACTGCCACGAATTTTGTTCGGTGTAGAGCTTATCGTGCATCTCCCAGTATTTGCCTTGGAAGCCAGCTGATTCGGCTGCCGCCGCTGCCGCGAGTGCGTTGGGGTGGATAGACGAGAGAGGGTTGTTGCGGAAGATGAGCTGCACGTGATCTTTGTATTTCTCAGTAACTGCCTTGAGTGCGGGCGAGGCTTGCGAACAGCCAGGGCACTGGAAGTCTCCATATTCGATGATTGTTACCTTGGGTGATTTGCTCCCGTGGGTATGGTCGGCGATGTCGCCATTTTGGCTACTGGCGCTTTGTACCTGCAATGGGTCGACACCCGACAGGTTGATAGACTCACCTTGGCGCGACAGCCACACGAGCCCACCTAAGATTGCGAGGCAGAGCACTGCAAAGATCAGCCATGATTTTTTTGTCATAAACGAAACATTCCTCCTTATTCTTGCATATTATATCGTGCCCGAGAAGCCGAATCAAGCTGACAGAGGTGCTACATGGGTCAAAGCATTGAGCCGATCAGGTGAGTGCGCTACAATGATGGCATGGAAACGCTCATGATCATCATCTTTGCTATCTTTGTGATTGCCCTCATCCTGGCTGGTAGTGCATGGCCTGATATACCGCCGGTGAGCCAGTACGAGCTCGAGCGGCGTCGCCAGCAGAATAATCGCACAGCGATTCACCAGTTGCGGCGCATTGCTGTCTACGATGATCTCGTTTCGCTCCAGCGCTGTGTGGTGGCGCTATTGCTGGTGCTGATGGTGATGGCAAGCATTGGGGCATTTGACTTTGGTGGTGGTGTGCTGGTTGGACTCGCGGTGGCACTGCTCCATGGTGGTGTGGGGCGGATTGGCTGGGTGCATGCGATTGCCCAGCGCTTCTATAATGCAGTCGAGCCGAGCTTCGTTAGTTTTGCCGGGCGGTTCCCGCGAGTGGTGCGCATTGTCCGTTCGTTTGTGCCGCCAGTAGAGACGAATCTTCGCCTAGGGTCGCGAGCTGAGCTTGAACATCTGGTGCGTCATGCTCGGCCGTCAGTCTTGCCGCCAGTCGAGCGTGAGCAAGCGCTGGGGAGCTTGACTTTTGCGCGTAAGACGGTCGAGACAGTCATGGTGCCGCGCAATGCTATCAAGACAGTCGAGCAAGACGCTATGGTGGGGCCGCTGTTACTCGATGAGTTGCATCGCACCGGGCATAGCCGCTTCCCGGTGGTAGATGGCGACATTGACCACATTATTGGTGTGCTGCACACCCGCGACTTTATGTCGCTCAAGGAGGCAGTGTCGGCTCAGGTGCAAACAGTGATGGACCCAAACGTGTACTACATCGACGGGGCACAGTCGCTCGAGCAAGCCTTGGGCGCGTTTATTAAGACGCGCCAACAGGTCTTCATTGTCGTCAATACGTATCGTGAGACGGTGGGGATGGTGACGCTGGATGATTGTATTGAAGCCTTGCTTGGCCATGCTCCCGCAGCGGATGATGACGAGGTATATAGCCAGCCAGTGGCCTTGCCCGAACCCACGCAACCGCGTGCCCTCCCCATGGGCGAGCAGAATGATGCCTGAAATTGTGGTATAATCTAACAGATATGACACAACGAATACTTGCCAACCAAACGCCGGATTACACCGGTCAAACCATCACTGTGGCCGGCTGGGTACATGCACGGCGCGACCATGGTGGCCTGATTTTTATCGACCTACGCGACCATACTGGCCTGGTGCAACTGGTCGTCAGCCCTGAGCAAACCGCGGCCTTTGCCCTGGCGGAGCATGCCCGCGACGAGTACGTCCTGCGGGCCCGTGGCCAGGTCCGCCAGCGTGGTGAGGGCCTGGCTAACCCCAATATTGCCAGCGGCAGCATCGAGCTAGCCGTCAGTGACTTAGAGGTGCTGAACAAAGCCGAGACGCTGCCTATCCAGCCCTTTAGCGAGACTAACCAAGCGAATGAAGACCTGCGCTTTGCCTACCGCTACCTGGACCTGCGCCGCCCCAAGCTGCAAACGATGCTGCGCCGCCGCGCCGATATGTACCGCCGCATGCGCCAGTATATGGACGAGCATGATTTCATCGAAATCCAAACGCCGATTTTGGCTAATTCCAGCCCCGAGGGTGCGCGTGACTTCCTGATCCCCAGCCGCTTGCAAGAGGGTAAATTCTACGCTCTGCCACAAGCACCGCAGCAGTTTAAGCAGTTGCTGATGGTTGGTGGCGTGCCGCGCTACTACCAGCTGGCTGCTTGCTTCCGTGATGAAGACCCGCGCGCCGATCGCCTGTATGGTGAGTTTTACCAGCTGGATCTGGAGATGAGCTTTGTGGAGGATGGCGAGCAAGTCCGCCAGATGATGGAACCACTGATGCAGCAGCTGGTGACGGACTTTGCTGGCAAAACACTGCTGGACCTCAGCAACCTCCCAGCTGGCGATGGCCAGCCTATCCCGCGCATCCCGTACCAAACCGCCATGGAAACCTATGGTAGCGACAAGCCAGATCTGCGCTTTGGTATGGAGCTGGTTGAGCTAACGGACGTATTTGCCGACACCGAATTTGGCGTGTTCAAAAACGCTGAGTGTATTAAGGCAATCTGCGTCACAAACGGCGCGTCGCTAAGCCGCAAGCAGATCGATGGCTTTACCCACATTGCCAAAGCCGAGGGCGCAGGTGGTCTTGCTTACATTACCTACCAAGATGGCGCGGCCAAGAGCCCAATTGCTAAGTTCCTGCGTG
>CAURVP010000024.1:0-17127 GCA_963528475.1 uncultured Candidatus Saccharibacteria bacterium
GTCTAGGCATCCATTGTGTGCCCTTGAGTACCTTTTTATGCATTGACTTAACTAGCAATTGGTATAGACCAACTGATAGTGCCGTCAATCGTTATTTTCTTACATCACTAAATTGTTAAACTGCATGTGTCTTGTTGTAAGCACACACCTGCGAACATCACTAGTATGATGTCTGTCTGTCTGTGCTCAAACTCGCAACTTTGTCTATTCTACCACTTGGGCTACTCTGTGTAAAGTAGCTTTTCGTTGTAGTTTTGGCAATGACTATCGTACCCACTCCATCATTACCCTCTTGCCAGAGGTTCGTTACCGAACATGCGCTCACTGGACTTAAGTTTACACGAATCATCAGCGTTTGGCAAGGCTTTTTTGAGCGATTTTTGCAGAAAATATTATTCTTGATGGGCGCTCGCTCAATTGCGCCTTGTGATCAGAGGTGGAGACGATGGTAGCGGTATTTTTGCGGTGCAATGTGGAGGGTTGTTGGTTGCAAGACACATTGCTGTTGCTCGCTACTATATTTCTCTTGGCGGTAATGAGCGCTCAATGAGCAGCTAGTTTTTCAAGCAATAACCTGCGTAGCATATCTCGATTACTCCTCGTAGCCCCCTACATCTCTCCCAATGGTCTAATAAAACGCGAGTGCCTGTTAGTATACTTAGCCACTTCTCTACGCTAGGAGCTAATATTTAGTGAATATTCGGTTCCTTATCATACCCCAAAGGAGAATACCGCACACAAAATACACATCAACAATATTACTCATAAAAACACCCGCTCATGGACTGAACGGGTGATCCTCTTGCAACTGGGTTTGTGACACACTCCAGAATTCGTATACGGAGCTTGTGGTGGGCGCTGAGGGACTCGAACCCCCGACCCTCTCGGTGTAAACGAGATGCTCTAGCCAACTGAGCTAAGCGCCCGCATTGTGTGATGTCACACTTGCTTATCTGGTGGGCGATGGAGGACTTGAACCACCGACCTCGTCATTATCAGTGACGCGCTCTAACCAGCTGAGCTAATCGCCCCTATACCATCAAGCAAAAAAATTGGTGGAGTGGGATGGACGTAAGCCCATACCACCCCATGCGAATGGTGGAGATACAGGGACTCAAACCCTGGACCCCCTGCTTGCAAAGCAGGTGCTCTAATCAACTGAGCTATATCCCCGCGTTCGTTCGCGCACTCTGTCGCTGAACCTGTTCCATATTAGCATAGATTTTTCGCCAGTACAAGAGTATACTAGATATTATGCAATATACATTTAGTTGGGGATCATTCTTCATTGGTACACTTATCTTGATCGTTGGTGGCTGTATTGTCGTATGGCACCGCCAGTTGTCTGATATGTTTAGCGATGACATTGGCAGCTACAGCCGCTACCAGATGTGGGGGTTGATCGGCTGTGGGCTGGGTCTGCTTGTCATGACCAACCTGCATGATATGATCCTACGAGCGTTTCTTGGGCTGTTCTTTCACTTTAGCTAGAGAACCTCACTGAGAGGCGATGAGGAGCGCTATGGCGCTCCTTTTTTTGATTACTAGTGTTTGTCCTACCCTATCGTAGAATAATATTTGTTTAGCCTATTCGTAGCCAGATATCCGAGGAAGTATACTCATAGTAATCATCTTTTATCTATAACAGATCGAGAGATCATACAAAAAGTAATCAACAACGACTCAACCATTATAACACCTCGCGAAAGTAACCAACCACATAAGACAGCCCCCACTATCAGTAATGAGCGTTATTAATCCCGCATCATCCACTCTTGTCGAAGCATCATTGTACTATTTTTCTCATACAAAAAATAGCCCAGCAATCTGGGCTATTTCTTAACAACTTAGTTGTGCAATCCTCATCGTGTCTTTTGGTGTAAGCTTTGTCTCACCCCGAAGGGTTAGTGTAAATATGTAAGCTTAGCATATTTACGAGACCGACCTAGCTCTGATAGTGATTACTCAGCTATCAGGCATTCATACTCCCTAGAAAGGAGGTAATCCATCCGCACCTTCCGGTACGGATACCTTGTTACGACTTAACCCCAATCATGCCCCCCACCTTAGGCCGACGAATCGGACTTCGGGTGTTGGTCACTTTCATGGTTTGACGGGCGGTGTGTACAAGACCCGGGAACGTATTCACCGCAGTTTGCTGATCTGCGATTACTAGCGATTCCGACTTCATGGAGGCGAGTTTCAGCCTCCAATCCGAACTGGGACAAGCTTTGGTGCGATTTGCTTCACCTCACGGCTTCGCTGCGCATTGTACTTGCCATTGTATCACGTTTCTAGCCCAGGATGTAAGAGAAATACTGACCTGACATCATCCCCTCCTTCCTCCCCGTTGCCGGGGCAGTCTGAATAGAAAAATTCAACTATTCACAAGGGTTGCGCTCGTTGATGGACTTAACCAAACATCTCACGACACGAGCTGACGACGGCCATGCATCATCTGTCACCGAGTTCCAAAAGGCACAATTTACTTTCGTAAATCTTCTCGGGATGTCAAACCCTGGTAAGGTTCTTCGTTTATCATCGAATTAAAGAACATGATCCACCGCTTGTGCGGGTCCCCGTCAATTCCTTTATGTTTTAGCCTTGCGGCCGTACTCCACAGGCGGGATACTTAACGCGTTAGCTTCGCTACTGAAGGGGTCGATACCTCCAACAGCTAGTATCCATCGTTTACGGCGTGGACTACCTGGGTATCTAATCCAGTTCGCTCCCCACGCTTTCGTGCCTTAGCGTCAGAAATGGTCCAGTAACCTGCCTACGCCATTGGTGTTCCTTCTAATATCTACGGATTTCACTCCTACACTAGAAATTCCAGTTACCTCTACCACTCTCGAGTTTGCCAGTTCGAATAATAGTCTGTATGGTTGAGCCACCAGGTTTCACTATTCACTTAACAAACCGCCTACGCAACTCTTTACGCCCAGTCACTCCGGATAATGCTTGCACCCTACGTATGACCGCGGCTGCTGGCACGTAGTTAGCCGGTGCTTATTCATGAGTTACCGTCATATTCTTCACTCATAAAAGAAGTTTACAACCCGAAGGCCTTCATCCTTCACGCGGCGTTGCTCCATCAGGCTTTCGCCCATTGTGGAAGATTCCTCACTGCTGCCTCCCGTAGGAGTCTGGGCCGTGTCTCAGTCCCAGTCTGGCTGATCATCCTCTCAGACCAGCTACGGATCGTCGGCTTGGTGAGCCATTACCTCACCAACTACCTAATCCGACGCGGGCTTCTCCCAAAGCGGATAAATCCTTTAATCCGAAGATCATATGCGGCATTAGCTACCCTTTCGGGCAGTTATTCCTCACTTTGGGGCAAATTCCCACGCGTTACTCAGCCGTCCGCCGCTCGCCGCCAAGTAGTAAACTACTCGCGCTGCCGCTCGACTTGCATGTGTTAGGCACGCCGCCAGCGTTCATCCTGAGCCAGGATCAAACTCTCCATAAAAAGAAAAGATGTACTTTTCATAAAAGATGCTTCCCTGTTGGGAAGCGTCTATAACTCAAAAATAGACTGACGATGATTATTGCACAACTAAATTGTTAAGATACAAAACGTCTCGTTGTTGACCCTTGTTTTCGTTCCCTCAACCAGACTGAAACCATCATAGCGTATTTTTTGCGGATGGTCAACACTTTTTTACGATTATTTTGTCGCAAAAAATACAACTAGGCCCACAAGCACGCCAAGCAGCGATCCAACGAAGATCTCGAGTGGTGTGTGCCCCTGTGCAGCCCGCGGCAATGTGACGTCGACCCCAGTCTTCTTGATGACCTGCTGGATGGCTATACCCTGCTCGCCTGATGAGCGCCGCACCTTGACAGCATCGTAGCAAATAATCAACACGAGTAGTGTCGTGACGCCAACAAGCGGCGACTGTAGCCCCTGCTGCAGTACCAGCACCGTCCAGACAGACAATGATGTGGCGGCATGCGAGCTCGGCATGCCGCCAGAGATGAAGAGCTGATGGGTGAAGTCCAGCACCTTGCCTTTGGCGTGGGCAATTGCAAACTTAATGACGTGAGCAATTGCCCAGCTGATAGCGATAGCCACAATATATGGCGAGAGATACCACGGCATGGTTATGCTTCCTTATCCTCGTCTTTTTCGCCCACAATGCCGATCGATGAGACAGTGTCATCCTTAGCAAGACGCATCACTCGCACACCCTGAGTGGTGCGACCAAGCGTTGGGATATCTTGAAGCGCCACACGGATGGTTTGGCCGTTTTGGCTGATGAGGAGTGCCTCAGTGGCGTCAGGCTCGAGAGTCTGCACAGCGATAATCGGCCCAGTCTTGGCGGTGACAACTGCTGCTTTGATACCAACCCCACCTCGCTTATGGCAAGGGAAATTGGCTGCTTTGGTAATCTTGCCGTAACCGTTTTGGCTAATGACAAGCAATTGCTGGTCGCTACTAGTGACAATGTCCATCCCCACCACCGTATCATCGGGGCGGAGACGTACACCACGCACGCCACGAGCAACGCGGCCCATTGGTCGACACTCTGTCTCGCTAAAGCGCACTGCCTGACCAGCTGATGTTGATATTATTACATCATTGTCGCCATTGGTCTGCTTAATCCAGCGCAGCTCATCGCCATCATCGAGTTTGATAGTGATGAGACCATTCGTACGGATGTTGGCGTAGTCTCGTAGTGTTGTCTTTTTCACAGTACCCTTGGTTGTCGCCATAAAGAGGTAGCCATCATCGCTTGCATCTTTCGCGTGGTTGATAATTGATGTAATTTTCTCTTCAGGCTGGAGCTGAAGCAAGTTGACAGCCGCAACGCCCTTGGCCGCGAGGCTGGCAGCAGGCACTTCGTACGCCTTAAGGCGGAAGACTCGGCCCTTGTTGGTAAAGAAGAGCAGCCAGTCATGGGTGTTGGCCGGAATGAGCTGGTCGATGCCATCTTCTTCCTTGGTAGACATGCCACGCTTGCCCTTGCCACCTCTGTTTTGGCGACGGTATTCACTCACCAAAGTACGCTTGATGTAATTCTCTGCTGTGAGAATAACAACGGTTTCTTCCTCAGGGATGAGCTCTTCGTCGCTGAATTTGCCGAGCTCATGGTTGATGATCTTGGTGCGGCGCTCGTCACCGTACTTCTCCTTCATCTCGAGCAGTTCCTCTTTGATGAGGCGCAGGATCTCATTCTCGTCGGCCAGGATAGCCTCAAGCTGCTTGATGAGCTCGTGCAGATAGCGCAGCTCGTCTTCGATCTCTTGGCGGTCAAGGCCAGTCAGCTTGCGCAGCTGCATGGCAAGAATCGCCTTACCCTGGATCTCGCTGAGCGCAAAACGCTCCATCAACCCCTGCAAAGCATCGTTGTAATTCTTACTTGCTCGGATTAGTTTAACGACTTCATCGATGTTGTCAAGCGCGATCTTGAGCCCTTCAAGAATATGAGCTCGTGCCTTCGCCTTCTTGAGCTCATACTCGGTGCGGCGGCGCACCACAATGCGCCGATGGGTAATGAACTCACCAAGGATATCGTGCAGGCCAAGCACCCGTGGCTGGAGCCGCATCGCGTTCTCGCTACTGGGCACAAGCGCCAGCATGTTGTAGTGGAAGTTAGTCTGCAGTGCGGTGAGCTTGTAGAGCTGGTTCAGCACCTTCTTGGGGTAGGCGTCCTTTTTAAGATCAATAACGACGCGCACATTGCCCCGAGCCGATTCATCACGCAGGTCGCTGATGGAAGTGAGCTTCTTCTCGTGGACGAGGTCGGCGATCTTCTCAATCAGTGTTGCTTTATTCACACCATAGGGCATTTCTGTGATGACGATACGGTAGCGCCCGCGCTTCTTCGTCTCCTCAATGGCTGCCACGGCGCGCATCGTCACACTACCGCGGCCAGTGGCGTAGGCTTGACGCATTGGCGCGCCACCATAGACCACGGCGCCAGTTGGAAAGTCCGGCCCTTTGATGTGCTGCATGAGGTCATCCAGCGTGGCATCAGGGTTGTTGATAAGCTCGACTGTTGCATCGACCACCTCACCAAGATTGTGGGTAGGGATGTTCGTTGCCATACCAACGGCAATACCAACCTGGCCATTAAGTAGTAGATTAGGCAGCTTGGCTGGCAAGACAGTAGGCTCTTGGCGAGTAGCATCATAGGTGTCGCGGAATGGGACGGTTTCTTTATCAATATCAGCTAGAAGCGCCTCTGACACACGCGTCATTTTTGCTTCGGTGTAGCGCATTGCGGCAGGCGGGTCGCCGTCCATCGAGCCAAAGTTCCCCTGCCCCTGTACTAGTGGGTAGCGCTCAACCCAGTCTTGAGCCATACGCACCATGGCATCGTAGATAGAGCTATCGCCGTGTGGGTGGTATTTACCCATCACCTCACCAACGATCTGAGCACTCTTGATCGTCTTAGATGTCGGGCCGATGCCCATTTTGTCCATCACATAGACGATGCGACGGTGGACAGGCTTCATGCCATCACGCACATCAGGCAGAGCGCGGTCAACAATGACTGACATCGAATAGCGCAGGAAGTTATCCTCCATCACGTCCTCGACGGTACGGACCTCCACACTGCGCGAGTGGCTCTGGTCAGGTATGGTAGCTGGGGTGGTTGGTTGGTTATCTTCTGGCTGCATTGTATGTTCCTCGTTCATAGATTAGATATCAAGCTCCTCTAGGCTGACCTTTGCAGCGTTGGCCTGGATGAAGTTCTTGCGTACACTTACTTCGTTGCCCATTAGCTTGGTGAAGATTGCGTCGGCACGCTCGGCATCCTCCAGCTGGACTTGCACGAGCACGCGGTGCTCGGGGTTCATCGTCGTCTCCCACAGCTGGTCGGCATCCATCTCACCGAGACCCTTGTAACGCTGCAGGGCGGACTCACTCAGGCCAGCTTGTTTGATGCGGGGCTCGCTTGGGTCTATCTCTACCCCACGAGCCTTGCGTGCTGCAATCTGCTCGTCGTAGTAGGCCTCGAGAGCTTCTTCGTTGTAAATATATTCTTGCTTGTTGCCCGAGAGACGGAGCTTAAATAGAGGTGGCTTGGCCAAATAAATATGCCCTGCTTCCACAACTGGCTGCATATAACGGAAGAAGAATGTCATGAGCAATGTGGCAATGTGGCTGCCATCGACATCGGCATCAGTCATGATGATAATACGGTTATAGCGCAGCCCCTTGATGTCGAAGGTGTCACCAATCCCCACGCCCATGCCCTTGATGAGGCTGAGGATCTCACGGTTGGCGTACATTTTGTCGAGGCGGGCACGCTCGGTGTTAAGCACCTTACCACGCAGTGGCAAGATAGCCTGAGTACGGCTGTCGCGCCCAGTCTTGGCCGAGCCACCAGCCGAGTCACCCTCTACAATGTACAGCTCACACTCTTCGGGGTTTTTGCTGGAGCAGTCGGCCAGCTTGCCTGGCAGGCTTGCGCCATCAAGCGCCCCTTTGCGGATCACGGTATCGCGCGCCGCTCGGGCAGCCTTGCGAGCTCGGGCAGCTAACGTCGCCTTGCCAACAATCTTCTTAGCCACCGCCGGATTTTCTTCTAGATAATACGAGAAATACTCGCTCATTACTTGGTCAACGTAACGCCGCACCTCGGGGTTACCAAGCTTATTCTTGGTTTGACCCTCAAACTGCGGGTCGGGCAGCTTAACGAGGATAACAGCAGTAAGCCCCTCGCGGATGTCATCGCCCGAAAGGTTGTCATCCTTCTCTTTGAGGAGACCGTTCTTGCGCGCATAGTCATTGATGACGCGGGTCATCGCTGCGCGAAAGCCCACAAGGTGTGTCCCACCATCAGGTGTGAGCACGTTATTAGCGAAAGGTCGGACGGTTTCGACGTAGGTATCGTTGTACTGCACCGCCACCTCGATCATCGAGTCCTCGACCTGCTTCTCCACATAAAAGACATCGTCGCTCAGCACATCTTTACCAACGTTAAGGTTCTTGACATAACTGCGAATCCCTCCCTCGAAATAAAAGGCCTGGCGCTGCTTGGTACGCTCATCATACACAGTGGTGTAGACGCCTTTTGTGAGGTAGGCTTGGTGGCGAAGGTAGTGTACCACCCACTTGTAGTCGAAGTCGACTGTCTCTTTAAAGATGGTCGGATCGGGATAGAAGATAATCGTTGTGCCATCGGGCCGGTCGGTCTTGCCCTTATTCTTGAGTGGCACAGTGGTATGGCCACGCTCAAATTCAATCCGATAGAGGCGTCCTTTGCGCACCACCTCAGCCACGAGACGGCTGGACAGCGCATTCACCACGCTCGAGCCCACACCGTGCAAACCAGACGACACCTTGTAGCCACCGCCACCAAACTTACCACCAGCGTGCAGCACCGTCAGCACTGTCTCGAGCGTGCTCAGGCCAGTCTTGGGATGCTTGTCCACCGGGATACCGCGCCCGTTGTCCGTCACCATCAAGCCACCATCGGCCAAGATACGTACATCGACGCGCGAGGCATAGCCCGCAATCGCTTCATCGATGGAGTTATCAGCAATCTCCTTAATCAAGTGGTGCACACCATCGTAGCCCGTGCTACCGATATACATCCCCGGGCGCTTACGGACTGGCTCGAGACCCTCGAGCACCTGAATTTGCGAACCGTCATACGATCCATTATCTACTTGTTTGTTCATTCATTTCCCTCACTATTAGGTCATTCGGGTTACATTACACGCACCTTATTGTATCATAATCGCCGAATCAGCGAAAATAACAGGGGTAGAGAGAGTGATTTAAATCATAAGAACTCACCTTCTTTGTATCAGCTCTACCCCCCATCACTTCATCCGATGGAGTGTGAGATAAAGCAAGAGCCTTAAGATTCAGGCTACTCATACTTACTTGTCGCAACAAGGATGAAGCCAGCGACAGCCATCACTGGTGATGCGACAAACCACGCGATGCCACCATATATCGCGATCGACGCCACCATCCCCATCACCAGTAGCGTCGGTTCATTGACAAGAGTACTCAAAACATGCCGATGTGTATCAAGAAAGTTAGTCACACCAAAAAGTATCGACACAAGCATACCATACAGCGCCATCATCGGTACAGCTGCTGCAAGCATCAGCCAGAGGCCAGTCTTGCGCTTCATCATTTGATTGAGCGTCGTATCATCTACATCATTACGTTTTGCTGGTATCACTGGCTGCATACCGAGCAATACATACCAGAGGTAGAGCGAACCAACGAAGCTCGGTATGTTGCTCATGAGAACTGCTGTATTATTAGCTACTGATCCTACAGGGGTGTGCAGTACACCACCACTGAGCCAACCCACAATAAACAGCGCTCCATTCACCAGCAACAAGCCAAGCGCTCCAATCCTCTGCCAATACCGATCGGTGCGATGCGACTGCCGCAGCGTGATGACGCTCTGCGCTAGTATACTCGCACTCCAAGCGGCGAGTAGCCAGCCAAATACCTGCTCCACCACCGTCGGGCCACTCACTAGCACCGCGCCCTGCAGACATACGATGGCTGCATTGGCAATCATCCCCACCCCACCAGCAATCACCCACGCCTCAAGCAATGGGCGACGCGGCGGCGTGGACGCATCAGGCGTAGTTATATGGCTATGCTGTTTTGCAGTAGTTGTAGCGATGGATTGCGTTGGCATGGGGGGTGGTTCTCCTCTGTTAGGCGGTAGTTTTGATGCTTGGTTATTCACGCTGGCTGTTTGCCACAAGGACCATACCAATGATGAGCATAACGATACATGGCACAATCAAGATCATGCCAGCGATCATAAAGATCAAGTGAATCATGCCGAAAAACGATAGTATTGACGTAAAGATCGTAGTACCTCGGCTTGTGCTACTCATCAGCATCAACGTCCCCGAAAACTGCGCAAGAGCCGGAAGCACAAATGCCGTCACAATCAGCCAGAGACCGATACGTCGACGTCGCATCAAACGAGCATATGTTGTGGCGGGCACATCAGGCGCAGTGCGCGGCGCGATTGTTCGCTTCGTACAGAGTAATAAGTACCAGAGGTAGATGGAGCCAAGCACAGCGATAATGGTACTTACCTGCATGACTGTACTGTTTATCCACATAACCGCCTTTTGCCCAGGGCTCACAAAGAACAAATTGTATAGCCATTCACTTATGATGAGGGCGGCCGGATTACCCGCCACCAAGAGCACAGCAAGGAACCGCTGTATATAATGATCTGTCCGGTGAAGCTGCATCAGCGTGCTAATCCCCTGCACCACCAAGCTCACACTCCACATGAGGACGAGCCAACCAGCTACCCGCTCTGGTGACGTGCGGTCTACCTGCCCCACCATCAGTGCACCATAGAAGCTCACCATCGCAGCATACATCAGCATTCCTGCTGCTCCCGTCGCAATAAACGCCTCCAACACTGGTCGGCGGTGGGCTGTTGCATGTGCAACAGGGGTAGCTGACGATGACGGTGTGTCTATGTGGCTAGATGATGTATTATCTACGACAGCTTGCGATTCGCTATTTGCTGGTGCGTTGGCTGGCGTAACAGAGGTCGTATTTGCCTTTGCTGTCTTCTTTGCAACAGGTCGTAACTGTTGTGATTTTTGCTTGGTGCGCTGTGTGGCACGCCTCTTTGGAGATGATGTCGCTTGTGTCTCTGGCGCAGCGGGCGCTGCTGGGGTTGATTTTTTTCGTGGCATAGAACCGTCCTCCTCTGCCTAGTATACGCGCCTCTTCACCGTTTTGCCACATAAAAACATGCAATTGCCTCAAATGCAAAGACTAGTGCCAGCTCGTACCAACCACTACGCCCCACCGAGCGTGCCCCAATCAGCAGCACCGGTGCCAGCGCCAGTACCGAGCCAAAATAATAACAGCGCCGAAAGCTAAGCGTCACCGCTCGCCGCTGCGCCTCGGGCAACCAACGCCGCAGCGCCGCTGCAATACCCGCCAGCAGGTACGTTAGCAACCCCAGCATTACCACATAGCACAGCACAAAGACGAGGACGATCCCCAGAGGGTGAATCGTCGCTGGTGTGGTAGTCTGCAGCACAATCGCTAGCAGCACCGCTGCAGCTATGCTCATACTGGCAAGCAGGATTCTTCGAGACATATCTATCACTATACCAAGCAATTCGCCTGGTGAGAAGCCCGAGCAGCTACACAAAGCAACGCGCTTGCAGCGTCCTCATAAGTAAAAAATTAGGACGCCCGGCAGCCGCTACGGGCTAGAGGTGCTCCACAGTGTGGAGCATGAGTGGTGAGCCCTCGGCATGCGCCGTGTATGAAGAGGCCACCACGCGTCGACGCCAACGATAACAAAAGTACTTCTACTTGGGGGGTACTCTATATAGTATTGGCGGAGCGCAGGCAGTGCCAAAGCTCAGCGCTATGCCGCGCTCTGCCGCTGCCTGGTGCGCGCCAATGGCGACGCTATGTTGGGTTAATTAGTAGGGTAAGCTTTTCCGTTTTATTTTTCTTGGGTATTTGTGTTTGTCAAAGCTTACTTCTACGTTAGCACAAGCGATATGGTAAGTCAATCAGTTTGGGCTCTATGCTGCAAAACTTTGGCGGCGCTTGCATCATCTCACGACAGCGCTATACATCGCACCAATATACAAGCATAGGCATTATCGTCATCATGCGAACTATCGCAAAACATTGCCCCACTAGCTTCTTTCTCACCCACGCGAACATTGGCAGCTTGCTCATCTCTCGCACCTCTGTGCTTTCGGGAGTTGTGCACAGGCATTTTTGTTGTATATATTGCAATAATTTTTTGTTCATTTTTGGCTCTGTACTGTATGTGACCCCTGTTATACTCCATTACTTGTGTTGTGTTTATAACACAGATTTTGAGCGATGTGCGGTCGGTCTGCGTATATGTTCGATGTGGTATTTTTTACGCAAAAATATTGCCAAAAATCGTTGACACAAGCAGTTTTCTCCCATATCATAAGGGTAGCTTCTGAATAAAAAAATTATGCAGAGGCCAAAAATAAACAATATACGAAAACTCCACATCCAAAAACAACCACTACTCGCAGGTGGTTGTTTTTTGGTGAAAAGGGTTTGGCTAGTAGGTGGCTTGTGACGATACTTCGCAGCATTGTTTGTGGTTTGTGCGTATGCAGCCTCTTGGGTTGTGGTGCAATAAAAAATCGCCCACGCTTGGTGAGCAATCATCTCCTCTATGGTGGAGCTGCCGGGTACTGCCCCCGGGTCCGCTTGGTGTCCTCGTATTCGTCTACGAACGTAGGTTTGTTTGCGTGTTTGACAACGCGAGGCCGATCAGAAACAAACCAAAAATACAGCCTATCGTTGCGCGGTATATGTCCTCTCCTCGTGCCGCTGCCACCAGGAGAGCAAGCAACATAGCTATGACACTACAAGATGCCCTGTTGCCATGCACCTCATAGCGATCGCCAGACTAAGCGGCGAGTGCAACCGCGGTCTTGGAAGATGCGAAAATCTCCTCAACACTGCGGAATGCTGCTGCAACTTTATTTTTTGCAGTTATATCTATGCGTGTCGTGCATATCCGATTCGCAGAATACAATGACAAAGTCCAAACGTCGAACGCTATATCAGCCCCACGTCTGTATATAATTATAGCACGGTTTTGCTCATGTATAACCTCTCGCAGCTTGGATCTTGCGACTATGAGCAACTTGAGGTTGGCTTTCTTGGAGAGGCTCTTAGCTAGCCATCATAGCATCAGAGCATTTTTATCTCCATTGCAGCGCTCTTTTTCTCATCTCTGTATGCAGCATCGTATTCTCATAGATTCGTGGGCTCATACAAACTCATATCGAAAACAATTTGCACAGACTCCACCAATATGCTTAACTATAGACAGCATGAACAAAGTCGCAAAAATCAGGTCGGTTGCGCCCGTAGGGTTCGCTGGCCATATGATTGATGTAGAGAGCGACATGACCAAGGGCTTGCCTGCCCTGCAGATCGTTGGCCTGGGCAACAAAGCCATCGACGAAGCACGCGAACGAGTGCGCAGTGCCATCACCAACTCCCTGCTAGAATATCCAGCCCAGCGCATCACCATCAACCTCGCACCAGCCGAGCTACCCAAGGATGGTACACACTACGACCTGCCGATTGCCCTTGCCCTCCTCACCAGCAGTGGCCAGCTCCGGCTCGAGCAAGTAGCTGGGGCAGTCTTTGCTGGCGAGCTGGCGCTCGATGGCACGCTCCGCCCAGTCAAAGGCGCTATTACCATTGCCGAAGCTGCTCGTGATAATAATTACAACACTGTCTATTTGCCCACAGAAAATCTCGCCCAAGCTTCACTCGTATCAGGGGTGACGCTCTATGGTGTACCAGATCTTACAACACTCTTCCTCCATCTCAAGGGCGAAAAACTGCTACCAATCTACCGGCCACCACCCACTGATGATAAACCAACAACACCCGCGTCATCACCTCTGCTTGACGATATCTACGGCCAGGCCCAAGCCAAGCGCGCCCTCACTATTGCCGCAGCGGGCCACCACAACATCCTCTTCACTGGGCCGCCCGGCACCGGCAAGTCGATGCTGGCCAAGACGCTGCCCAGCCTCTTGCCGCCCCTGACTCCAGATGAACAGCTAGCGGTGACGAAGCTGCACAGCCTGGCTGGTCTCTCGCTCGACCAAAGCGTCCAAGCGCGGCCATTTCGGGCGCCGCACCACACAGCAAGCCGCGCATCATTGATTGGCGGTGGGTCGGTGCCGCAGCCTGGCGAGGTAAGTTTGGCCCACCTGGGCGTGCTCTTCCTTGATGAGCTGCCCGAATATCCGCGCACGACGCTTGAGGTATTGCGCCAGCCACTGGAGGATACCACTGTAACGGTCACCCGAGCGCGCGGGCGTGCCACCTACCCAGCCGATTTTATGCTGGTGGCCACCATGAACCCCTGCCCCTGTGGTTACTACGGCGACCCAACGCACGCGTGCACCTGCAGTAGTACGCAGATCATCGCCTACCAGAAGCGCCTGTCTGGGCCATTGATGGATCGGATTGATATGATCATCCCCGTCAATCGCATCCCCACCGAGCAACTGCTCTCACACCGCGCCACCACCGATCACGAGCAGCGCCATGCGATAGCCGCCATCTCCACCGCCATTCGCGCTCAAGCCACCCGCTATGGTGGCAGCACTATGCGCAATAGCCGCCTCAGCTCGGCCCAGGTGCGGCGCTCTATTCCACTCTCATCAGAGGTCAAGCAGTTCCTCGATGCCGCTAGCACCAAGCTCGCTCTGAGCCCACGCGGTTACTTCAAGGTCATCAAGGTAGCCCAGACCATTGCCGATCTTGACGAAGCGCCGCACATCACCATTGCTCACATCTCCGAGGCGTTGCAATATCGACAACCAGCGCCGGTCAAAGCGTTGTAAAAATATCGTCGTGTATTTTACATCGTGTTCTACCTCTGTATTTTTCATACAGTAGTGAGAACTTGGCAACTAAGCGCGATTCACAACATTTGACAAACTCCTCACTAGCCAACCATACTAGAGCCATGCAAGCAAACTACTCCGACCAACCCCTCCACCACCCTACTCCAGGCCAGTCAGCGATCTTCCTCGCTGGCCCCACACCACGCTTTGATGAAGCGTCGCAGCAGCTCATCTCTGCGTCGTGGCGGCCCGAGGCGGTGCGAATATTTGCAGCGCTAGGCTATGACGGGATCGTCTACGCACCAGAGAATCATGATGCCTCACCCCAGCGCGAGCTCGACCTCCTCAAGCAAGCACGCTGGGAGTGGGAGGCACTCGACGCAGCAACAGTGGTACTTTTCTGGGTACCACGCGTAATCGACCGGTCGCTACCCACACTGGGTATGCCCGCTTTTACTACCAATGTAGAATTTGGCCTTCATATCGGCAAGAACCCGGCCAAGGTCGTCTACGGCCATCCAGAGGGCGCGCCCAAGACGCGCTACCTCGACGCGCTCTACACCGAGCACACTGGGCGGCAGCCAGGCAAAACACTCGAAGAGACAATCACGCAGGCAATTGCCTGTGCCAAGGCGCTGCAAGCGCAGGGCAATTAGCCGCTCATCTCTTCACCACGTATCGTTTTCTCACATTCACCCTCTCTGCATCTCCCTCCGGTGGAGTGTGAAGCTCCTTATCAATAATATCGCAATGACAAGGAGTTCTAACACTCGTAGCACCTCACCTATAGCGTCTACCAACGAGCAATCGCCGCAAAAAATCACCAAACTACGGTATATTTGATTTGCCTTTTGCGGCGACATCTGGTAAACTTTTGGGGAGTCAATTCGTTTTAAGCTCAAGCAAAGGAGAGCACAATCAAATCAACCACCCGCATCAACGAAGCCATCCGTGCACGAGAGCTGCGCGTCATTGGCGAAAGCGGCGAACAACTTGGCATCATGAGCCGGCAGGCAGCACTGGATAAGGCGCGGCAAGCTGGCGTGGACTTGGTGGAGTTTTCGCCCAATGCTAACCCACCCGTTGTAAAGATCATCGATTGGGGCAAATATCAGTACCAAAAGATGAAGGAGCAGCAGCGCAATAGGCGAAGCAACAAAGCCAACGAGCTCAAGCAGATGCGTTTTGGCCTAAAGATTGGCGCTAATGATCTGGAGATCAAGCTGCGCAAGATTCGCAAGTTCCTGGCTGAGGGGCACAAGGTCAAGGTTTTGATCTTCTTCCGCGGCCGCGAGATGGCGCATCGTGAGCTTGGCTACAACCTCATTAGCCAGGTCGTCTCCGCCCTTGAGGACGAAGCGATTGTCGAGCAAAAACCACTGATGGCTGGGCGCAACCTCAGCATCGTAATAAGGAGTAAGTAATGCCAAAACTCAAGACCCACAAGGGCACTGCTAAGCGCATTAAGCTAACCAGTACCGGCAAACTGACCCGTCGGCGTGCCTTCGGGAACCACATGCTCTCCAAGAAGAGCAAATCGCGCAAGCGCAATATCAACACCCCTGCTACCATCACTGGTGGTATGGCCAAAAATGCTAAACGAGCCTTAGGAGTCTAACATATGCGCGTCAAACGAGGAACAACCGCCCACGCTCGCCATGCCAAGATGCTGCGAGCTGCCAAAGGAATGCAACACAATCGCACCCGGAGCTTCCGCCTTGCCAAGCAAGGGGTAATCCGTGCTCTGCAATATGCCTACCGCGACCGTCGCAACCGCAAGCGCGATCTGCGCCAGTTGTGGATCACTCGCATCAACGCTGCTGCCCGGCAAAATGGCACCACCTATGGCCGCCTGATCGCTGATATCAAGGCTGCTGGTGTAGCACTCGACCGCAAGGTCCTCGCCGAGCTAGCTGTCAACGAGCCACAGGCTTTTGCAGCTGTCGTGAAGCACGTCACCCGCAAGTAGTGTAGCAATTTATACGACGTTGTGAAGAATACACACCTCCGTAACAGAGGTGTGTATTTATTTGTAGATGAGTGGCAACTTGCTGGAGCACGGCATTTCGCCTGTGCTACTTCATTTCTGTAGCCTCCTCACCACACCGGTCAGATGAATCACAAAGCCTATCATCCCCACATTCGCTGGCCTTCTAGAATATTTTCTTGTTCGGTGAGGAGGTTGCAAGAAAATAACAAAGCTCCAAAGCTGGAGCTAACACATCATACCATAAAGCAGCCTATCGATAAGCCGGGTTCTGTCGTGGATGATCATCTATCTAGTTTGCAAATTGCTCTGCAAATCGAGCGGTTAGCGATAGCCACAAGCGGATCACTCATCCGTGGCTATCTCCTTGCAGCCGACAGGGTTTACCTCCGCGGCATGTCACCATGCAGCGCTGTGAGCTCTTACCTCACTCCTTTCACCCTTACCCCGCTACTTGAGCGCTACTGCGCACGAGCATTGGTGTTGCGGAGCGGTATCGTTTCTGTGGCACTTTCCCTAGGGTTGCCCCCGGTCGCCGTTAGCGACTGTCGTATCCTGTGCTGCCCGGACTTTCCTCTTGCCAAGTAGCAAGCGATCATCTAATAGACTGCCTCCCTATTATAGCATAAGGGATTTATGACGAGTGGATACCAAAGCCTTCATCTTCAGTGCAAGGTCCTCTTCATCACTTTATCCGATAGAGTGTGCTAATCGGTTGTAATAACCGATTAGCAGCCCAGCGCAAGAGGTCGATACTTGGGAAGTATCGACCCTTATAGCGT
>CAURVP010000025.1:0-15955 GCA_963528475.1 uncultured Candidatus Saccharibacteria bacterium
ATTGTGGCAGACGAGACCTTCCGCTCGTACCAGATCGAGATTTCGCCCAATAAGCGGACGTATACGGTGTATCAGGGATACTTAGACAAGCAGCTCGACCGTAAGGAGTTTGAGAACAATCAGCAGGCCTACGAGCAGCTTGTGTATGCCCTCAGCAAGGCGCAGATCCAAGATACGCGCACGGTGGATGACGATGACGTGCGTGGGGTGTGTGCCACTGCTGGGCGGCTCTACACCTTCGAGACAATGGACAGCGGCGTGACGAAGACGCGCATCTGGACGTCGAGCTGCCAAGGTTCGCCTGGCTCGATGAAGGCCGATGTACCTAAGATCCATACACTCTTTGCTAACCAGATCCCTGGCTTTGCACCGATGTTTGATAAGACGCAATAAAAAGGCGCTGTGTGGCTGACGTCTGGGACTCAAGTTCTAAGTAACCTCCACGATTTTGTACCGCGTCTCGCTACGATCCCATTGAGTGGGATATTATATGGGCCGACATTTTGCTCGTATATCGGCCTCGCGTACTGGGTTTAAAAGCGATTATGATGATTTGCTTGTACAATTTATTGGATAAGAAAATAGGGAAGAAGAGCTCATGCTAGCCACACTCTATTGCCAATGGTATAATCGAGCGTATGATTCGTGCAGTAATTTTTGATTGTTTTGGCGTACTCTATGGTGGAAGTATTGAGGTGCTGATGGCGAGTAGCCCACCGGATCGCCGGGCCGAGCTAGAGGATATTAACAAGCAGTCGGACTATGGCTACATCTCGCGGCAGGAGTTTATTGCAGAGGTCGCGCGACTCTCGGAGCAGACGCCAGCTCAGATAAATACGTTGCTTGAGCAGGCACATGTGCGCAATAGTGAGCTGATAGCCATGATCCACACGCTGCGCCAGCGTTACCCAGCCATTAAGGTGGGGCTGCTGAGCAATGTGGGGAGCGATACGATCGAGCGGCTGTTTACTCCTGATGAGCTGCGCCAGCTTTTCGATGCTGTGGTGCTCTCGTATGCCGAGCACGTTGCCAAGCCAAGCCGCGAAGCCTTCGAGCTGGCAGCAGATCGGCTCGGCGTGTCGCCTGGCCAATGTGTGATGATTGATGACCGATTGGACAACTGCTCTGGAGCTGAAGCTGCTGGCATGCGTGCTATCCTCCACACAGCCAATAGCCGCACGATGGCCGAGCTTGAGGAGCTACTGGGGGAGCAATGACACCCGTGTGGCTTGGGCTAATGGCCGGTTGTTTGCTTGTGTTGCTTGTCTACACACTATGGATGGTGCCGCCGCAGCTTGGCAAGACGCTCAGTATGCATATTGAGCAGCGGACGAGGACGGTGATTGCGGGTAAGATCCTCTTGCCACTGACCGGCCTGAGCCTTGCGCTGTGGGCTGTGCAGTCGGCATTGCCACGGGTAGTGCAACTACTCCTTCTTATCGTGAGCCTTAACTTTTGTGTGATGGGATTAGTACCTTTTGGCGTGAGCCAGCGGCGCACCCTGGTCCACAACATTGCAGCCTGGGGCTGTATACCGGTTATAACGATCATTGAGGTGCTTGTCCTGCTGAGCGATACTCATCTGGTGGTGCGGGTGGTGACGAGCAGCGCTCTGGTGTGCCAGGCTATTGTTCTTGGTTGCTATTTCTTCGCTAAGTCGTGGCATCGCTATATTATGCTAGTGGGGCAGGCGATTTATTTCTCGCTTTTTGTGGCGATGATCTGGGCAATGGAGTGTGCTCATGCCTGAACTCCCCGAAGTTGAGACGATTCGTGCGAGCTTAGCTCGCTTGGTGGTGGGGAAGCAGATTGTGGCAAGTACGGTGTACGACTCGCCCAAGAGTTTTCCGAACGACCCTACGGCAGTGGCGCACTTTCTCCATGGTGCAACGATCACGGCGGTGGAGCGCCGCGCTAAAGTGCTGCTGATTCGCCTGAGCACCAACTACACACTGGTGGTGCACCTCAAGATGACGGGCCAGCTGCTCTTTGTTGGTGAGGAGCGCTGGGGTGGTGGCCACCCAAATGATAGCTTTCTCCATGAGCTGCCCGACCGCTTAACGCGGGTAGCGCTAACCTTTGCGGATGGCGCGCATTTATACTTTAATGATCTGCGCAAATTTGGCTGGATGAGGCTCTATCCTACGCCAGAGGTGGCGCAGCTGCCCTTTATGCAAAAAGTCGGGCCTGAGCCGCTCGATCCGCATACTATGGCAGCGCAGTTCATCACGCGTATCCGTCGGCGAAATGGCACGACTATGAAGGCGGCCATCCTCGACCAAACGACCATCGCTGGCGTGGGCAATATCTATGCCGATGAATCGTTATGGATGACGCAGCTCCACCCCGCCACGCGGGTGCGTATGGTGGATGATGAACAGCTTGCCGCGCTCTTTGCCCATATTCGGCAGGTGCTGCAGCTCAGTATTGATAAGGGCGGTAGCACCGACCGCAATTACGTCGATGCTGAAGGTAAGAAGGGGAGCTACCTAGCCTTTGCGCAGGTGTTTCGGCGTGAGGGGCAGCCCTGCCCGCGCCACCCTGATGTAGAGATTATGAAGATTCGCGTGGCAGGCCGCGGGACGCATATTTGCCCAGTGTGCCAGGTGAAAGTGGGGGAGTAGCCGATGCTTTATCTTATCGTGGGGAAGAATAGCTACGTAGCAGAGCAAGGGCTGGCGAAGATCACTCAGCACGCGCCAGTGCCAGTAGAACACATCGATACTCAGCAGCTTGATGCCGCGGGTTTGGCTGAGTTGGTGCGCGGCGTGTCGCTCTTTGCGGCGCAGCGGCTCATTGTGCTGCGACGCCTGTCTGAGCGCTCAGACCTCTGGGAGCAGCTTGGCCAGTGGGCACATGATATTCCTAACGAGACGACGCTTGTGCTGGTAGAGCCAGGGCTAGATAAGCGCACCAAAACGTACAAAGCACTGCACAAAGCCGCGACTATTATCGCTGCTGACCCACTGACTGACCGCCAGCGCCCTGCCGCTGAGCGGTGGCTGCGCCAGCTCGCTAATAGACGCGGCGTGTCACTGAGCTCAGCGCATGTGCGCAGTATGGTAGAGCGAGCTCTGGTGCCGGATGAAAAGGGATATGGCGGGTCGATCGACCAGCTGCAGCTGGCGCACGCCATCGACGCGCTGGCCCAGCTCGAAGCCGTTACCGATGATGCAATTGCCACCGTGTTGCCACCAGCCCGTGAGTTCTCAGTCTTTGATGTTGTAACCCTCGCAGTAGAGCGCCGAGGTCCAGCTTTGCGAGCTGCCTTAGATGAGCTGCGCCTGAGTCATGATCCATACCAAACTGCGGCGCTTATTTGGGCGCAGTGGACTCAGCTGGCGGCGATTGCATGCTATGGCGAGGCAGGGGAGGCAGAGATTGCGCGCGAGCTCTCACTCCACCCCTACGTCGTCAAAAAAACCAAGCCGCTCACCACGCAAGTCACGCCAGCTGATATCCGCACCCTCACCCAGCGGGCTGCTCAGCTTGATGCCGACATGAAGACGACAGGCATACCGCCGTGGGATGCGGTGGAGAGCTTCTTGTTTGCGGTGGCGGGGCGGTAGTTTATGTCACAAAAGAGCGAGCGCCAGTAGCCCCCGTGGCCCGGCTCTTTACAAAACCTGCGCCATGCCTTATAATGAGCGCTTGATTGTAGTACTAACCCATAATAACAAGCGATAGAGGAAATTAATGCCCATTATCAAATCAGCTGTCAAACGCATGAAGCAAACGGCTACTCGCCGCCAGCGCAACATTGCTACCAAGCGCGCCATCAAGGCTAGCACCAAGGCCTTCGCTGCTGAGCCAAGCGCTGCTGCTCTGAGCCAGGCCCAGAGCGAGCTTGACAAAGCCGTCAAGAAGGGTTTGCTCAAGAAAAACACCGCAAGCCGCCGCAAAGCATCGCTCGCCAAGGCTGCCAAGGCTGCTGGCGTCAAACTTGCGTAAGGCAATAGGCACGAGCATATACAAAAACACCTCGAGGGAGAGGTGTCTTTTGTATACAGACTAGGGTAACTGTTATGAAATAGTGTGAGATATAAGGGTCACACATTTTGGGGATTCTTGCACAAAGAAAGGTGCTATACTTCGCATGGCTACCTCTGTTAATTGTGACTTGCCATTGACGAAACGAAATTACTTATGGTAGGATAGATGGAGTTTTGGGTAAGGCAAAAGTAGGAGTTATGGACGAGATAAAGGTGCGGCAACAAATCATCGACAAACTAGGTGAGAGTAATAATATTTTGGTGGCAGTCAATGCCCACCCTACGGTAGATGAGCTGAGTGCGGCACTGGGGTTGACGCTTTTGCTCAATAAACTCGACAAGCACGCCACAGCCGTCTTTAGTGGGGACGTACCAACGGCAGTGGGTTTTTTGGAGCCAGAGCGTACCTTTGAGAGCACGGTGGATAGTCTGCGAGATTTCATCATTGCCCTTGATAAGGAAAAGGCCGACCATTTGCGCTACAAGCTCGATGGCGACCTCGTTAAGATTTTCATCACGCCGTACCGTGCGACGATTAGCCAGAGTGATTTGGAATTTAGCCAGGGTGACTACAATGTGCAGTTCGTTGTGACGATCGGTGTGCGCAGCGAGGATGACCTTGACCCAGCGCTCAAGGGGCATGGCCGCATCCTGCGCGAGTCGCCAGTGGCAGCGCTGCACATTGATGCGCCGGGTACGCTGGGCAACATCGTCTGGACAGATCCTCAAGCCAGTAGCTATAGTGAGCTCGCGGCAAGCCTCGCTCAGGGTTTTGATAATACCGATGATGAGCAGCCGCTCTTGGATAAGCATATTGCCACGGCCTTTTTGACTGGTATTGTAGCGGCTACCGAGCGCTTTAGTAATGAAAAGACTACCTCGCGTGTTATGACCCTCGCCGCGCAATTGATGAGTGCTGGCGGTGACCAGCAGCTGATTGCGGCCAAGCTCGCCGAGGCCAAGCAGCTTGCTGCAGGTCCAATGCCTGCCAAGCCTGCCAGCAAGAAGCCTGCTCAGGCAAATAACAAAGATAAGTCACTCGTCATCTCACACAACGCTGAGGCTGGAAAAAAAAAGTTAAGCCAGACCGACGCCGACGAAGCTGAGCTAGCCCAGCAATTGGCCAAGAATAATCCACAGCCCGAGCCCGCACCAGCCCCGCGCCGCTCATCAGGGCGCAATAGCAGCGCCGAGCCGTGGCGTCAGCCCATCGAGACACCGCTTAATGAGCCAAGCCTAGGTGGCACGCTTAATGCTACTACCAAGCAAGCGGCCGATGACAAGCGCCGCGAGAGAGAGAATGGCCGTAACAAGACCATCCTCTCGCACAAGGGTGGGCGCTACCTCGACAGCGATGACACACCAGGTAACCAAGCGCCGCTCAATGCCGCCACAGCAGCACTTGATCACGAGCCAACCGTCCCCAATGTGAATGACATGCCGCGTGTGCCGATGGCTCACAACGACGACATCCTTCCACCGCCAACGGGCAAGGAAACCTTGGCCGACCTCGACGCTAAGCACCGTGCCGCACCAGCTGATGATGCCGAAGGGCCGGCTCTGCCGCCATTGCCGCCAATGCCAGATTTCTCTAGCTTGCCACCATTGCCACCAGGTGTGCCACCGCTGCCTGGCCCTGATGCCGATAACCCCATGGCCCAGCTTGATGCTGCGCTTCAGTCTGAGGCTAAGGCTAAGAAAGATCAAGCTAACCCATCGCAATTCCACGTACCGGAGAAGTAGGGGTTACCACTCTAGCAATATAAAAACACCCAGAGAACCAGCCACCACGGCTGGTTTTTTGCTCCGTCATGCTATACTAACCACATGACGCACCAAACACCTGATTCATCATACGATCGCATTCTCCACATCGACAAGCCAGCTGGTATGACGAGCTTTGGGGTGGTGGCGCGGGTGCGGCGGGTGCTGAGCCAGCAGGCTGGCAAGAAGGTGAAGGTGGGGCACTGTGGTACGCTTGACCCCTTTGCAACGGGCCTTTTGCTGCTGGTGACAGGCACGGAGTGCCGTAATGCCATGCGCTACACCAAGCTCGACAAGACGTACGAAGCGACGATTATCCTGGGCCAAACCAGCACCACGGGCGACCCAGAAGGGGAGATTGCTCCCTATCTGCCGGAAGATACCAAAGCGCCTATCACACCGCCATCACGTCAGCAGATTGATAAGGTGCTGCAGCACTTCATTGGTGAGATTCGCCAGCGGCCACCAATCTTTAGTGCTATCAAGATTAATGGCCAGCGGGCCTATAAACTCGCGCGTGATGGTAAAGAGGTGGAGTTGCCAGAGCGCGCCATTACGATCCACTCGCTCGAGGTGCTGGAGTATCAGTATCCGCGGCTCGTCATTCGCACGCGGGTGAGTAGTGGTACGTATATTCGCAGCCTGGCGGTAGATATTGGCAGGCAGCTTGGCACGGGGGCGTACTGCGCGGCGCTACGGCGCACAGCGATTGCCGATTGGTCGGTGGTACAGGCGCAGCAGCTGCAAGATTTTGGAATTGTTGATTAGCCATACACAAGAAATAAAGAAGCGAGGAGCAACCGATGAACATCACGCTACACACTGGCACAACCACCGCAACTATCACCACAAGCGGCGCATATATCACCAGCCTGGCTGACGAGCATGGGGATGTATTCTACCCACTGCAGCAGCTCACGACCTCTGATGGCGAGCGCAAAACGCGCGGTGGCTGCCATGTCTGCCTGCCCAACTTTGGCCCGGGCGGAGCGAGTGGCTTGGCGCAGCATGGCTTTGGCCGCACCAGCCAGTGGCAGGTGGTGGAGCACACCAGCGACCGAGTGGAGCTCATGCTGAAGGGAAATGGTGCTTATGCTGGGCTGGAGTCTCGCTTGGTATATACAGCGGCGGAGCACCAGCTTGCAATGCAGCTCACACTGGTGAATGTTGGTGAGGAGGAGCTCCTTGTGGCGCCAGCTTTCCACCCATATTTTGCGTATGATGGTGTGCCAGTGCTAGATGGCCAACCACTATCCGACCTCGCGCCGCTCGCGGAGACGATCTTTGTTGATGGATCCACACGCCAGCTCGTGACGGGCCTGCGCACCATCACGCTACAGAGTGAGGGGTTACCTCGCTGGGCGGTCTGGACAGATGGGCTGGGTTCGTACCTCTGTGTTGAGCCAACGCACAGCGGCAACTCCTTCGCCGATAACCCAGCTCATGCCGTAGCGCTAGTACCGGGGCAGACGGCGCGGTATGGCGTGCGAGTGGGGTGGTGAGTCTACTGCAAGAAGCGGTGGGGCTCTGAAATCTTAGTATCCTCGAGTTGACTCCACTACCCAATAATGGTTATAGTGGAATTATGAACCATAACACACCACCATCATCCGAGCATCATACCAATGGGGAGTTCCAGGCTTCGCCAGAGAGTCTTAATAGGCTACTAGCAGAGGGGTGGTATACGCTTTATCGCTATGGTGAGCCATATGAAGAGCCACCAGTAGCCCCATCGTATGGCGATACGTGGCACCAAGGATATCGTGTGGAGCTGCCAGATGATGTAGTCCGGAAGATATTTATTGGTCAAGGTAGTGATGAGGCGATTGCCGTACCAGATGACTACGAGCAGAGCGATAAAGGGCGACGCCTCCAATATCCACAGCAAATTGCCTTTCGCTCATCATGTATGCGTAATAATCAGCCGACTGGCGATGAGCTCTTTCTTGATATAAAAACCCAACTTCCTATCAAAGGCTCTCATGACGCGCTCACTATTGTTCGCACATATGTTATCCGTAAGGGCGATGGAGAGGGAGATGCAACTGGCACGCAAGAAGTAGAGTATTCGATTGGCCACAAGCGCATTAGCCCGACTAATCTCCGACCTCACACAGAAGGAACCTTGACAATAGAGGATGCACAGGCGTTGCTTGATGACCTCCAAGTACTTGATACTCCAATGACAAACGATGATGTCCGCCGCCTTGAAGATGTGCTTGATAAAATACCAAAGCTTGCCGAAAATAACGGTCCACGTGATAGGGTGCGCTACCCCTACGAGAATACCCCAAGCTTTATGGATATGGAGCGCTATGCAACGCAGCTCGAGCAGTGTTTGCTGAGGCCTGAGACTCAGCACCTCCAAGCACTCATTGACAGAGGTGACCCACTCATCGATATACCAATAACGCACCGCGAAGCTGCGCCTGATCTTGTGTGGCCAACAGCAAAGAATACACAAGGAGTCGACTATCAGTCGCCGTTTCCCGATGCAGAGACATTCTTCGCTGCGCTCGATATCAGCGAATTTATCGATAGTGACATTGGCAACATGCGCCTCTTACTCACCGAGCCATTCTACGACCCAGAGAACGATACTAATTACTTTGCTGTTGCCCATCGGGGTAAGCCGGCCCGCCGCCGTGCGCATTGTGCTGCGCCCGAGCTTGTGGAGACATTGCAGCAATTTTATACGGCACTTGATGCTCGGTACCCCGCACGGACGGGCAACAAGGTGGGCAAGCGGCGCGAGCTCATCGCGATGGGCCAGAACCACCGCGCCATTGCACAGGCAACCTTCCAGTATTACAACCTGATGCGGCTGCTAGTGACCAAAGATGACATCAAGCAGCAAGCAGCACTGCTCGGCCAGGAGAATAATGACACCGTCATCACCCAGGCCCACCAAGCGCTCCTTCGGTAGTGGACACCAACTAGGGAAGGGATGTGAGAGCTGACAGGGCTTCGAAACTAAGTGCTCTGACATTGACACCACGCGCCCCTCCTGCTACAATACACCAGTATGATTACTAAGGATAACAAAGCGAAAGCGATTGCTTTGACTCAGGTCAGCAAGAATGACGTCGGTAGCCCACAGGCGCAGGTGTCTATCTTGACGGCTCGTATCAAAGAGGTGACCGAACACCTTAAGTCCAACAAGCACGACAACATGGCTCGTCGTGGCCTCAAGCAAATGGTCGGCCGGCGCAAGCGGCTGCTCCGCTACCTTGAGCGGACGAACTTTGATGCCTACAAAGCAACGCTCGAAACCCTCGGCCTGCGCAAATAAGCGCCCGCCGCGAGATAGAGGCCTCCCCACTTATTGGGGAGGTTTTTAAGATTCATAGTGCCACGATTGACAAATATCGGCCTAAAATGTATCGTAATATAATATACCACACCATAAACAAAAAGGAGTTGTAGCATGTACGAAGCAGGGCATGGGGCAAGCAGCCATGGCATTTCTACTCTCGAAGCTATGCTGGGTCGGACCGAGTATGAGAAGGCAGTAGCTAACTTTGACTCATTTGTTAGCCAACAGCTTGAGGGTGCACCGTTGCTACGTGAAGACCCAGACCTACAACGATACGTGACGTATAGCGACTTAACGCTTGACGATGTGGCAGACATAGCTGACGCTACAGATTCGCCACGGATGCGTGAGCTGCTCAAGGCGGCGGATGCAGTGCAAGCGCAATATCGCAAGCAGCATGAGGGTACACTTCAGCCTCTCGAGACCTTTGATGGCTCGACACATGTGCTTGTAGAGCTGTATGAGTATATGACAACACAGAATGGGCAGGTGCAACGAAAAGAAAAAGGTGCGACCATTCAATGTATTATGAATGGCATCAGTATTCGTGGCTATGGTGGTGAAGGATTTGTTCATCAGGTAGATCTTGGTGGAGCACAGTATGTGATTGATACAAACAATTCAGCTGTGCGGTATACACAGCAGACGCAAACAAAGCCAAGCAAGGACCTTGGTAAATATGCCCAGGTAGAGGATATAGACGTCGTCAAGAGACTTGTCGAGCTCTCCAAGAAGAATACCGCGCCTACGACGCTTGACGTTGTCCGTGGTGGAGTTAAGCGCATGATGAACACATTCTCTCGCCCTTAGGGTATCTGATGAGGGTGGCCCTTCGCCTTGTGTATTATTCTCCCACCAATGTTATACTAGAAAAAACCACCACGAAAGGAGCACACCATGGCATTTGGCCCAATGATGACAGTCACGACAAAGCAGGGGCTTGAGCTGGAGCTTGCGCCGTTTGCACGAGATGAACTGAGGCCGTTTGTGGAGGGGTTTGCGCGCGGGACAGTCACGCAGTATTTTGCTGAGCATCGAGCGCAGACGCTCGAGACCGAGCAAGCGTGGTATGACAAAACAATCGCAGACAAAGAAAGTATCGTCTGGGGTATCTGGGCTAAGGATGGCGAAACGCGGCGGCTGATTGGTAGTACATCACTGGTGAATATTACGAGAAAGCACGTCCACACTGCCACAAGTGGCATCATTATTGTGGATAAGAATTACTGGGGCAAGGGTGTTGCTAGTGCTAGCCACCATGCTCGTACGTGGTACGCCTTTGAGAATCTGGGGCTGCACTGTATTAAATCTGCCGTGGTGCAGGGCAACATTGCGAGCCTGCGCGCCCTCCAGCGATGTGGCTATACTCATCTCTACACCCAGCGCAACGACAGCTTTATCAATGGTAAGCTGCACCACACCGATCACCTTGAGTGTCTCAACCCCATCGATTGGGCCTGGAATCAGTGGTGGGGGAGCGATCAACCCTCGCCCGAGCACATAGTAGCTCGCCAGCGCAGCCTCGCCGCACTAGAGTGGGCGCGCGAGCGGGTGGTGTTGCTGTAGCAGTGCAATGCTTTACAAAACTAACCACTATACGCTATCATGCAACAATGAGTCAAGAAAAACAACCGCCAGCTGAAACTTCGCCAGCATCTTTCTCACACGAAAGAGCGAGAGAGCCACTATGTACGGCTGATCGGCTTGAGCAAAAACGTCGGCAGTTTGTTGTTGATAAAGCAGCGCGCGAGACAAAGCGGTTTGCACAAGATTTGGAAACGATGGCAGCAGGGAATAAGGCTGCGGAGTATCTAGTGGATGGCAGCCCAGCGGACATGATACCGGAGGAGGTAGTGCCACTGCTTGATGGCGCACTTGTTGCAGTGGATGAGCCAATAGACAAGACACGGAGTATTCTCGAGCAGCGAATCGTCACATTATGCCGAAGGCGGAATGATGGGCTGACAGATGATGAATTTTGCCGGGCTATAGCAAATGCATACCAGCAGTCGCCAGCTATGCGGCGCGTGCAAGAGGTGGCACACCAGACTACAAGTGGTATTGAGCATCTGCACACTGGTGAGCCCATGATATCCATCGGCACATTCGACCCAAGTATCTACATTGACCGCGTCTTGATGCGTAGAGTTCAGCAAGATAGTGGCAATAGTGCATTACAATGCTATGGGACGGCACTGCTTGCCCGCTACGAAGAGCAAAATGATACAGACAAGCATCTGTATCTCCATACCGCATCAGCACGAGCGTTGCTAGATGCCTGTGATGCTGGCAATGTGCGGCTTGCGGACACTGCTGAGTGGGAGCTCGTTACCGAGCGGGATAGCCGTTATGGCAATGCCTATGCCTGGATGTCGCGCGAGATTATCAAGATGGCAGCTGACCAAACAGGTCACCTTATGGCGGATGACGAACATCGCGCAGAGCTTTAGCCAACTGGTGAGCCAGCAGCGGATATCTTGATTGCCTTACTGAATCAAATTGCCACTCGTGGCACCGACCGCACAAGCGATCTGCCTATGCCGACCGAAGCGGTGCGCCTCCGTGAGGGCGGCTGCAAAGATGTTGAGGCGTACTTTGCTCAGGCATATATGATGAGCGCTCAACCAGCGATAGGCGAGACGGCTATCGCTGACAAGCGTTTTATCAGCAAAACACATGGGGCACATACGTTTCTTGCCGCCGATGCAGTGCGATACTGTGGTGTTGAATTTCCACCGGGTACAGTATGGGGGCGGTTTGGCGATGGGTATGCTCCGCTCAGGCTGACGGGCTTTTGCTTCGATCGAGACACGGCTGCGACGGTCTTTGGTGCTGAATATATGGCCAATGTGTCTGAAGCGAGCCAACGCGCTGTACACGACCACTTTCGCCGTATTGTGCAAGTGTAATCACTTCATTCTTCCATTCTATAGTTAATATGGATGAAGTAATGGAGATAATAGACTGATACCACTGAGTTTGCAAGTAACGTGCCATAACAGGGAAGTTCACGCAAAAACATTGTGACATACACAACATAATACCCATTTATGCACAAAGATGCTATCATAGAGAGTGACTATGCAGGATGTGACAGACGCAGCACGGGCGTCCACGGGTGTGGCGATGTGGTGGAGTATGCAGCAGGCACGGCGCGCTGTACTGATGTTTGTGGCCGCTGTGGCAGTGCTAGGGCAACTGCTTGTACCGCAGGTGCGTGCTATGGCACCGCAGCAGTCCATCATGATGCCAGCCTATAGCTACCCCATGCAGGGTGGCAACAATCAGTATTGGAATGATATGGCTAATGTCTCGAGCAAGACGCCCTTTGTAGTGGTTAACCCCTCGAGCGGGCCAGGTACAACGGTTAGTAGTGATTATGTGAAAGCTCTAGCGCGGCTCGATTCGCTTGGGGTCAAATACATTGGCTACGTCAAGCATGGCCGCCAGACGCGCAATATTGCTGAGGTGGCAGCAGAGATCGACCGCTGGTATGCGCTCTACCCCAACGTGAAGGGAATTTTCTTTGACGAAGCCGACAACCACAGTAGTGGCCAAAAGACTTGCTACCTGGCTAATCTCTACAACTACGTCAAGGTCAAGCACCCTGGCTCCATCGTCATCCATAATGCGGGCACACGCTTCCTCGGTGAATCCGTCATGCCTTATGGTGATGTATTCTTGAATGCCGAGACCTCGGCAGCACGCTACTTGAGCGATGGCTACTACGACCTAACCGACCCAACTGCCACCAACTTCGAGAAAAACCCAGCCAACGCCTACAAAATGTGGCACGTCATCCACAGTGTGGGTAGCAACGAGCAGCAAGCCCAGGTGGTAGCCAAGGCCCGCGAGCGCAATGCTGGTTGGGTGTATACAACTTCCGATCGTGGCCCGACCACACCAGCCGAGGAGGCAGACCCAAATATCAACCCGTATAATGATTCATCTACCTTGCTGGGTGGTTTGGCCGGCCTGGGGAGTATCCAGCGCGGTAATGTGCCAGTGGGTGCAGCGACGCCGCTCACGGCTGATTGCGCCGACACCTTTGGCCTGAAAGTAACGGCTCAGCCCGCGCCAGCACCTACACCAGCGCCAAAACCTGCTCCCAAGCCTGAGGAGAAGAAAAAAGACGACAAAGACAAGAAAAAGGACGAGAAGAAGGACAAGAAAAAATCGCAGCCAAGCAAAAAGCACCAGCAACCGACTGTGCGCAAGCAAGAGGAAGGGACCAACTGGACGATCATCACCCTTGTCGCTGTGGCAGTAGTTCTCACTGCAGCTGGTGGCGGTGGTGCCTGGTGGTGGTTTGTCGGCCGCAAGCGCCGCCACGCGAAGAACCGCAGCCGGTACGACAACACAATGATTTAAGCGACAAGTGTGTCGCACATGCCACCAATTCTCACATATCCTCTTCTCACTACTCATTGCTCGGATAGAGTAGTAGGGAAGAGAGGTGAAGGATAGAGGCGATGAGGCTGTGATATACATAGTTATGATGAGGGGTTGATTGACGAATCTGGGATAACTTGCTAATATAAAGCTGTTTTGGAGAAAGGACTCTCTCGACGCAGTGAGTATATGATCTATGACCAACCACAAGAGGTGGAGAATGGCATCTCGTTTGTTGTTATAGGGGATCAAGGCGAAGAAATTACTGTTACGCCACATGGTGTTGAATGGCTGAGCGCAACGTATGTACGATTTATAGGCAGCGCAGCGATCAAGGGCAGTGGAAACATTCTCTCTATCAAGGGCTCGCAGACCACCTATGAAGGTGATGATACGATGCGCTTGGTAATTGACCATAGCAGCCCAGATGGCGTGTAAGCTCTGAAGCTGTCCGATACGAAGCACTACCAGTATATCCCAAAATGCGGTATACTAAGGGGAGTATATTAACGCGGCAGTGATAGCGTTGAGGGCTTGCATGGAAGTGATGAATGCGAGCATTCACCCCTGTTACTTGCCGCAAGAAAGGAGCTCTATATGAGTATTATTAACCCAAGCGGCAAAGATGTCTTTGCTGTGACGACCGAGCTATGCGGTCGCCCCCTCACCCTGGAGGTCAACCGAGTTGGCTTTCGTTCCACCGCCAGTGTGCTGGTGCGCTACGGCGACACGGTGGTGCTAGGCACCGCCCAGGTGGGCACTCGCCCGGTCACGCTGGATTACTTCCCCTTAAGCATCGACTACGAAGAGAAGTTCTATGCCTCGGGCAAGATTAGTGGCAGCCGCTTTATTAAGCGTGAGGGCCGGCCCAGCGACGAAGCAGTGCTGATTGGCCGCCTGATCGACCGGCCGATCCGCCCGCTCTTCCCTAAAGGCTACCGCCAGGAAGTGCAGGTGGTGGCTACCGTGCTCAGCATGGACCCGAGCTTCCGCCCAGATATGGTGGCGATGGTTGCCGCCAGCAGCGCCCTGATGCTAACGGGCACGCCGTTTGATGGGCCGGTGGCGGGCCTGCGCGTTGGCCGGGTGAATGGTGAGTTTACGGCCTTCCTGACACCAGAGGAGCGTGAGCAGTCCGACCTTGACCTCGTGGTGGCAGGGATCGAGCGCGGCATTACCATGGTAGAAGCTGGCGCTAAAGAAGTGCCCGAGGAGGTGATCGTCGATGCCATAGCCTGGGCGCACCAAGCCATGCAGCCAGCGATCGCACTGCAGCGGGAGCTTGCCAATAAGGTGGCACCAGCACCGCAGGAATATGAGCTCGTTTTGCCAAATGAAGACATCCAGGCCGTAGCCAACCAATGGGTTGATGGCAAACTAGGCGAGAAAATCCGCCGCCCATACCCCGAGCGCAATGAAGTTGTGAATGAAATTCGCTGGGCTTTCCACGAGGCCATGGCCGAGCAGCTCGGCCTTGACGCCGAGGAATACGCCGCGGTGCGTGATGAGTACGACGAAGCCTTTACGCTGGCACTACACAACGATGTGCGCCGCGGCATTGTAGAGGAGCACACCCGCCCCGATGGCCGCGCCCTTACAGAAATCCGTCCGCTCTCGAGTGAAGTTGGTATTTTGCCCCGCACCCACGGCAGCAGCCTATTTACCCGTGGGGTGACGCAGGGCATGAACGTTGTTACCCTGGCACCACTCAGCTACGCACAGCTCGTTGATACTATGGAGGTGACAGAAGGCGAGCGCCGCTATATGCACCACTACAACGCCCCAGGCTATACGGTGGGTGAGGTGAAGCGCCTTGGTAGCCCCGGTCGGCGTGAGATTGGCCACGGGTACTTGGCGGAGCGCGCCCTGACGGCGGTATTGCCGAGCGAAGAGGAGTTTCCCTATGCCATCCGCAGCGTGACAGAAATCATGAGCCAGAACGGCTCTACCAGTATGGCGGCCACGTGTAGCAGTTGCTTGGCCCTAATGGACGCTGGCGTGCCGCTTAAGGCACCAGTCAGTGGTATTGCTATGGGCCTGATGATGGATGGTGACACACCCTACGTACTGAGCGACATTGCCGACGCCGAGGATTTTGCTGGCGACATGGACTTTAAGGTGACGGGTACGAGCAAGGGTATTACCGCCCTGCAGATGGATATGAAGGTGCATGGCTTGCCTGTGCAGGTGCTGCGCCAGGCGCTCGAGCAGAGTAAGGCTGGTCGTGCCCATATCCTGGAGCATATGCTGAGTGTGTTGCCACAGCCACGTAAAGAACTCAGCCCCTATGCGCCGCGTATCGAAAAGCTCAAGATTAACCCAGATAAAATCGGCGCCGTTATTGGCAAGGGTGGTGAAACCATCAACAAAATCACTAGCGAAACTGGTGCCGAGGTGGATATTAAAGAAGACGGCCTGATTACCATTGCCAGCCCCAATGGTGAGGCGATCGAGAAGGCGCTGGCCTGGATTAAAAGCCTGGTGGAAGAGC
>CAURVP010000026.1:0-14592 GCA_963528475.1 uncultured Candidatus Saccharibacteria bacterium
CTTCGCGTGGCAAGATGGGCGCGTATTATCCGGCGTATCATTGTAGTCGCAATGGTCATTATTTTCGCGTACCCAAGCCCGAATTCGACAAGACGCTCGAGGATTTTGTACGGACTATTACCGTAAAGCCGGAGTACATTGACGACATTATCGCTGCTATTGCCGAACTGTGGCGCGAGCGCCAAGCAAAGCAGCTAGAAGCCAATCAGCAGCGCCTAGAGCATCGCCAGAGCCTGCAAAACCAGATTCGGGTGACCGTGGACAGAATGCGCATTGTCACGAGCGAAACGGCGCTTAATTACCTAGAGGAAGACATTGTTAACGCCGAAAACAAACTAGCAAAACTAGACAAAGAAATCGCCAATCAGCCCAATTTACAAGCCGAATTCGACCAAGTCTTGCAATACGCCAAATATATTTTGGAACACCTCCCTGAGCTACTACTTGACCTCTGTAATCCCTTGCGAAAAGCCGCCTTTTTCGCCGCCATCTTCAACAAAATCCCCACCTATGATGAAATAAAGTTTGGAACTCACAAAAACAGCCCGCTACCAGAGGTAAACGAGCTGTTTCGTATCCGAATGGATGATAAATCCTTTGATGGTGACCTCACCGGGAATCGAACCCGGATTGCCAGGATGAAAACCTGGTGTCCTAACCGTTAGACGATGAGGCCGTGCAAGTGCACGTAGCAGTGCTGTGTGCCATTATACGAAAAAGTCGCTGGTTTGTCCACTACAATACTCCTTCATTATCCTGCCGCCCAAAATCCTGCTCCAGCTGCGGCGATATCTGCTATACTAATGACACAATATTGTGTAATACAACGAAGTGACTCATGGATATTTCACCTGTTCCGACATCTGTGCTGGGGGAGCACCCGCCACAGCGCCCTGCCAAACGGCGGCATAGCACACTCATGCTGTGGGTGATGCTTGCGGCGGCCATCACTGTGGTGCTCTCGGCCATTGCTGCGGCAGTAACCCTTCTCTCCTCGCCGCAGCGCATGCAAGCAGCGGCAGTGTCGGCCACGCCATCGCGCACCGATATGTTTCTGGCCAATGGCTATGGAGCAGGTCAGCGCGCAGTGCGATTTGCGGCGGGGCAGGGTGGCTTGAGCTTTTTGGGTGGCACAGCCGACCACTCGCGGCTTGCCATTGCAGGGCAGGGTGCGCAGGATACCGCACCAGTGCTCCGGATTTGGGATACTGGGCGCAAGCAGGCAGTCGCTACGTGGCCAGCCAGTACCTGCAGCAGTGTGACGCCGCGTGGAGTGGTGTATTGCGCCAGCCAGCAGCGAGGGCGCTCGGTCATTACCGCGGTAGAGCTTGCCACCGCTAAGGTTCTCTATACTACCCCTGTAGCTACCCAGCCGAGCACGCTCACATACTATGGCACAGATAGCCAACAGCAAGACATTATTGGCGAGAGCACCACCGCCACCTTCTACGCCGCCGCAGGGAATCTGCGCACTATCACCAGTGGCGATTTTCAGAACCCCAACGCTATCTGCACGATAGCGAGCGGTAGCAAGCTTCTCTGTCGCCGCAATACCGAGAAAGACCACGGCGCTAAGCCATCCCAGAAGTCACCCAGCAAGCGTACTCCCTCACGTACCACCACCGGTGTCGTCATCACAAATGAGCGCCAGGCGACCACTGCAGACCAATCGACCACCGTCATCACTGTGTATGATATCGCCAGCGGCACGCGCGAAGTGCAGCGCACAGCTAGCTCCAGCAACGTCACCCTAGCAAGCGATGGTTGGCTAGAGGGCACTGCTGGCAGCAATACCATCCAATCCAGCGGGCAAGAGACCTTCGAGAGCTACGGCATTGATGGCAAGCCGCGCGGCCGCAGCACTGTCAATAGCACGTATAAGCTCAGCCCAGCCGCCAGCTCCTTCACCAACCCCGCTGGCACTACTGCGCCAACCTACCCCCGAGAGGCTCTCACCACAGATATGCCGCGCGTCGTTGTGGATGGGCAGGGTAGAGAATTCCTGCGCATCGCCAGCCAAAACACGCAAGACTTCGCCCTGAGCCAGGCCACCTACAGCCGCACCAGCGGTGGCACACTCACCCTGGCCGACGGCGGCAATATTGTCTCTACCAGCCTGGATGGCTCACTCCTCCTCACCAGTAATCTCCACTCCGCTGGCATCCAAGCCAGCGGCAGTAAAGGTCTCAAGATCGTCAAAGTCGCCGATAGTACGACCCTCCTCACCATCAAAGGAACCGATATGCGCAGCCTCACTATTCGTAGCAATCTCATCGCTAGCACCGGCAAGGACGGCACACTTGTGGTGTATGTGCCGGGCAGGTAGTGCTGCGTCTTACGTTTCCAGCGCACAGCACGCCCATTTCCTCTGCATAGCCGCAGTTTATAGCAAAATAACCCGCCAATTGTGAGCGGGTTATTTATAAAAGTAGTAGAGCAGGATTCTACCGGCTTGCTGCGTGGTTAAGCACATAGGCACTGAGGCAAGCCAGGCCAATGCTAAGCATGACGATGGCGGTGTGCGGGTCGATGCTGTGCGAGATACTCAGCACCACTACGATAACGCTGAGCACCAGGCAGGCTGCGATGAGCAGGATGTCGAGCATTTGCTTGGGCGTCTTTTTGCGGGTGGTCGATACTGTGACCTTTGTTTTTGTAGTAGTTGTTGCTGGCGCGGCTGCTTTGGCCGCTGCTTTGGCTGATTTTTTTGCCATATGGCCTCCTTTGTTTTCTGGCACTATTGTAGCACATTGTAGAGAAAAATGGGCGAATAAATTACTACTAGGGTCGTAAGAAGACACTGACAGCGAGCGCGGCTATCTCATTCAGCACTCCATTGCTATCACCCAATCAATCCGCTATAATACACACAAAGCATAAGGGGGATAACCAATGGGGGTGCAACAAATCAGCCGGTTTTGGCACCGGCGCTTGTGCGAGGCAAGTATGCTCTATGCCGTCATCATCGTGGCGCTGTGGGCATGGCGGCACTTTGGCGGGGTGGATCAATACAACCTCGTGCTTGGCATGCCACTCATTGCCGTCATCTTGGCTGGTATAACAGGGGTTGTAGCAGCGGTGCTTCACATCTGGCCACCGCAGCAGCGGCTTGGGCAGGCGAGTCTGGTAGTGTATCTCTGCGCCGTGGCCACAACCGGTGCGCTTATTATTGGCACTGGTGGGCTAAGCTCACCCTTTATTGCAGCCTGGCTCTTGGTGGCAGTCTTTGCAATGTTTTTTGGCTGGGTAGGGCTAGCACTGGTCTTGCTACTAGTCAATGCCTATCTCAGTTGGGGGGTGCTGGCGGGGCATATTACAAGCACGATGATCCCCAGCGCTATGCTGACGGGCGAACTCCCCATCTTGGTGGGGTGCTTGCTCTGGGGGCCGGATGATCGCGCTGCCGAGGCCCGCACTACCTCATACCGCGAGCTTGCCGCCACACTAAGCCGGGTGGCAGGCAAGTCGGATATCGTGCTCAATGCAATTGGCGATGGCGTGATGGCGCTGGACGCAGATGGGATGATTGAGCTCATCAATCCAGCAGCCCAACGTCTTGTGGGCTGGGGTGACGAAGATGCTCTGGGCCTCAGCTACCAATCCGTCCTCAAGCTTATCGACGCCAAGAATGACCCCATTACCAATGATACTGACCCCATCGCCGCTGTCCTAGCGGACAACCAGCCCCTCACCACCGACCGCCTACGCCTCGTGACGAGCTCTGGCAAGACGCCGATCATCTCACTCGTCATTTCGCCTGTCAGCAGCGAGCCAGGCAGCGGAGTCATCGTCGTCTTTCGTGATGTAACAAAGGAAAAGGCCGAGGAACGCCAAAAAGCCGAGTTCATTAGCACCGCCAGCCACGAGATGCGTACCCCTGTAGCGTCGATCGAGGGCTACCTTGGCCTCACACTGAACCCCGCCACTGCCACCATCGACCAGCGCGCCCGCGACTTTATTACCAAAGCACACCGCTCGGCTGAGCACCTCGGCCGGCTCTTTCAAGATCTACTGGACGTGAGCAAAGCCGACGATGGCCGCTTGCAGAGTAATCCTGAAGCGATCGACCTCATCCCCTTTGTCAGTGACATTGTGGAGGGGCTGCGCCACAAGGCTGAGGACAAAAAACTCCAGCTTATCTTCAAGCCACGCCCTGGCACAACTGGCGGTGAGCATAGCGCTACCTTTACTAGCCGGACGCTTAGCCCTGCCTTTTATGTCTATGTCGACCCAGACCAACTGCGTGAGGTGCTTGATAATCTGGTAGAGAATGCCATCAAATACACCCCCAGCGGGCGTGTAACAGTGGATGTAACCGGCGGTAGCGGGCGCGTGACGATCGCCATTGCCGATACTGGCATTGGCATACCAGTAGAAGATCAGTCACACCTCTTCCAAAAGTTCTATCGGGTGGATAATTCGGACACGCGCGAAATTGGCGGCACTGGCCTAGGACTCTACCTCAGTCGCCGTCTCACAGAGGTGATGGGTGGCCGCTTGTGGGTGGAGAGTGCGTACCGGCAGGGAAGTACCTTCTTCCTTGAACTCCCACGTATGAGTGAGCACGATGCCCAAACCGCCCTCGCTGCCAAAGCCAAGGCAGCAGCACAAGCCGCCAAGGCAGCTCCGCCTCGCCCAGTGCCAGCTTTTGCCACGGCCGCACTCCAGAGCCAAGGCTTTTTGCCGCAGCCAAGCCCAGCTACTCGCACCCAGCGCCCAGCCCAAAAGAACAGCCGCACAGCCACGCCACCCACAGCAAAAAACGTGCAATCTACCACTGTTACCGTTGCCCAGGCTGCTCCTCCCACTCCCTCAAGCACCACACCACCATCTACGTCGCAACCATCACCCACAGCTCACATCATTGCCACCAGCCAGCCTCGGCGTAGCCCCACTCGCGTCCGCGATGTCCTCACCACACCACGCTCTGCTGCGCCACCACGACCAGTACGGTAGCTCGTGTAACTATTTCCAGACATAAATGCTGAGACCGATATATCTCCACGATACCGGCCTCTTTTATATTAAAACCTGCTACTAGTGCCTCTCCTGTAGCAAAAAGCAAGAAGAGGGGGCTAGAGCGCAGACAAAGCCCCAGGCTGCTACCCGCTTACGACTAGGGTTTCTTGCGTGAAGATTTGCGTAATCGCTCATTGAGCAGATATAGCGTGATAGAGCTAAGAGCCATCGCTTCAGTACCACACGCTACCCCGTGCATCACTGCTTCTTCCATCTGGCGATGCTCGAGCCCATCGATGTTTGAGAACCCCTTAGCAGCAGCAATCTTCTCATCTGTCGTCATCACGTGCTCAGCAACTGGGTTGAGTAGGTTGCCTACCGGCTCTATACTGCCACTGTCGTGATAAACACTAATGCCTGTTGCGGCTGTCAGAGTCGCACCAATGGTGGCCAGCATCCCCAATGCTCGCGCAACTTTCTCGCGCCGTGAGGATCGCTCGGGTGATTGTGTTTTTTCTGCAAAACGCGTGACCCAGCTTGGCTTCTCGCTTTTGTGCCGTGCCCCAGCGTGTCGCTTTTGTTGTGTTGTTGTCATATTCATATTCCTCTGTTAAGGAGTGCTATGATACCACAGGATTGATTTATAGTCAATAGTTACATATCTGCGCCCAAAACCTCCAAATCTCTCATACTTATAACTAGACTCACAGTACCCATGCCGAAGATATGCACAGAACACTTCCGCTTCGCTTCATCGCTGGCCTTCAGATACGTTCTTCCAATCTCTCTATGCAAATCCAATTGTGCGCCCACACCACCACTGAGGCGGCTCTTTCTATCACTTTCTCTCAAAAAAACCACAAGCACTATGGTATTTTTGCTGACAATTGCGTACAATAGAGGGTGATATGACAAAGGTTAAGATTCTGCTTGTCGAAGACGACAAAAGCCTGCGCGAAATATACGGAGTACGCCTGTTGGCCGAGGGGTATGACATCGTGTCGGCCGGCGATGGGGAAGAAGCACTCGCCATGGCTATCAAAGAACGTCCGCAGCTCATCATCAGCGATGTGATGATGCCCAAGATTAGTGGCTTCGACATGCTCGATATCTTGCGCAGCACCACCGAGACGCGTGGCATCAAGGTGATTATCATGACCGCACTCTCTAGCCAAGACCAACGCATGCGCGGTGAAGCGCTGGGGGCAGACCGCTATCTCGTCAAATCGCAGGTTGGGATTGAAGATGTAGTGCGGGCCGTACACGACGTCCTTGGTGATACAGGGGTAAGCCACCAGCCAGCAGCACATACCACTCCTGAGCCTCAGCCAAGCGCACCAGCCAACCCAGTGCCACCAGCCAGTCAGCCCCAGCCTACCACACTGCCGCAGCCCACAGCGCCATTCTCTACACCACGGCCGGCCAGCCTGGGTGAGCGAGTGATCCACCCGCTACAGTCTTCTATGCCGAAGCCAGATTATGCCAGCCTGATAGATGACGAGCTCGATGCCGCCAATGGTGCATCACAACCCACAGCGCCGCAGCCGCCAGCCGAGCCCACTACGCCGCAGCCATTCACCTTGCCACCAGCCGAAGAGACACCAGAGGCCGAGATTGTCACACATCATGATGAACACCCAGCCCCTGCTAATAGCGCACCAAGCCCAGCAGAAGCTCCACATCTACATACACCGCCAGTCAGCGATGCTCCCGCTACGCAGCCACTCATTAACGATATTATTGCGCCGCATAGCACAGCGCCATCAGGTATTCCAGATGTGCACCACCACATTGTGGCAAGTCAGCCAGCTCACTACACTCACACTCCAGCCGACGACGAAGCCGAATTAGCCGAAGCTCTCCGCACAAGCACGCAGCAAACCGATGATGAGACAGACACTGGTGAAGCTGCCTACCAGCCAAGCCAAAACCAGCTCGTCACAGACGCCGTGGCCAACCTTAATGAGCAGATGGACACCATTCCGACTCCAGCTCCAGTTGAAACACCAGTACCAACCGCCACAGCATACGGCACACCAGCGCCAAGCTATACTGCGCCAGTCGCTCCAGCTCAACCACCGGTCGCTCACCACGAGCATCACGAGGATTCACCAGCTCATCTTACTCCTGATAGTGCAGCCGTTGCGCCACACAGCACACAGGCCATTGCTGCAGACCCGTCTGATGCACTAGCCGCGGCGTTACTCCAGGGTAGTGCAGCCGCTCATCCGTCGGTCTCGCCAGTCGATCATCCACTCTACGATGCCATCCGCCCAGTTCCTGTTGCTGCAGCGCATTCTGCTCCAGTACAGTCCGTCAACACCGCAGCAGGGCAACCATCAACCACTCATCATGCAGTATCAGTGCCTCAGCCAGGAGCCGTGCCTTCGCGTCCAGCACCAGCCATACAGCACAGCCACGACAACCTCAGTTTCGAAGAGACTGAGCGGGCAGCACCATCAACTGGGTCGCACTAAAAAGCGTATCCATATCGCTCCATACGTGCTATACTAGGTAATCATCATTGCATGGAGCCTGTTATGCCCGATCGATCACCATTCGACTACCCATTCCATGAACAACCTACCGATGACCCTGTCACTGGCTCTGCTACGCGATGCAACGATCCACCACAAGCTGATAGCCGCCAGCATCCATCGCTTGAGTATCCACTTGTTATGCCAGAGGTCAAACATAGCCCGCTTTTCACACGCATTCGTGCCATTGGCCAGGCTGCTCTCCGCGGCACGCAGAGCATTGTTTCGGCGGTTACTCGGCCGTGGTCGCGTCATACCCATCAGCATTAAGCCGAAAGAGTTATGAGCGCAGAGCCGAGCCTTCGGCCAGCACGTCCTGGGTGATATAATAGAGGCATGTCGACTACTCGCCTTAACAAACACATTGCTCTTGTGCTGGGCCTGTCGCGCCGCCAAGCGGATGACCTGATCGCCGCTGGAGATGTGGTAGTTGATGGCGAGGTAGCTGTGCTCGGTGCCCGCCTCCAGCCAGGCAGCCTGGTAGTAGTACAAGGCGCGCCACTACCCGAGCAGGTTACTTATCGCACTATTATGCTCAACAAGCCAGTGGGCTACGTTTGCTCGCGCAAACAACAGGGGTCGCAGCCCACTATTTATAGCCTTTTACCAGCAGAGTTGCATGCTCTTAAGCCCGTTGGCCGGCTCGATGCCGATAGCTCGGGTTTGCTTTTGCTCAGCAACAACGGCGACTTTGCCTACCGCATGACCCACCCACAGTTTGCTAAGGTCAAAGAATACCACGTCCGGTTAGATCACCCACTCGAACCCCTCCACCAGCAGATGATAAGCGACTACGGCATCCAGCTTGCCGATGGCACCAGCCGGCTCATCCTCACGCGTCTTCAGCCCGATAGTCGCACCGAGTGGCACATTAGCATGAGTGAGGGCCGCAACCGCCAGATCCGCCGCACCTTTGCCGCCCTAGGCTACACCGTCACGCGCCTGCACCGCACGCACTTTGGCAGCTATAGCCTGGGCAAGCTACCGCGAGGTAAGTGGGAAGACGTCGCTACGCAATAGAGCAGCACCTTCTTGCACTCTCAGCAAAAAATAATATACAATAGCAATATATGTGTATGCCTATTCTTAAAGACCCAACCCCACGGTACAGGCTCCGCTATGTAACGGATGACACCGTCACCTGGCTGCTTAGTCCACTCCACGAGCGCACGCTCTGTTTCGACCCCAAGGATGATCACTTCTGGAGCGAAACACCCACCCCACCGCGCATGATACCTTTTGGTGATCACGCCCGCTATGGTCTCGACCTTTATGCCTTAGCTATCGAGATTATCATTATCGCTGCCTGTGGTGGCGCGTGGTGGCTAGTCTGGCGGCCATGGCACAAGAAAAAAGACAAAGATGCTCAAGACGCCACAGAGGAAAAGCGCCCTCTCCCGCGGTGGCTCTATGCTGTGAGCTTAGCTATTCTCGTCATTGGCATTGCATTCTTACTCACCGTTATTATCTTTACCGTGCGTCGCTCTATCATTCTCAATAGTTAACCTCTACTCATCGTGGCCCCATCCGCCAGAGGACGCCAGCCGCGCCAAGAGCCTGGATGATAGTGGGGTTTTTGTCAAAGGGCCGCTCTGGGTGGTTGATGCGTGCCCGGATCGTCTCGATCTGCTGCACAGCCGATAAGTCACGGTGCGGCGGCATATCATGCTGGCGCAGGAACCGTGCTTGTAATGTGTACGCCTTGAGCTCAGAAGAGAACAGTGCATATGGTGGTTCACCCCAGGGTGTACAAGGGGTAGTAATGGCGTCATTAGCGTGACTTAACTCGTGGAGGAGTACACCGGCTGTGATGATGCGCGCCCTCTCGCTATCATCATGGAGAGGCAGTCTAGTCTGATTCATCACAATATTCGGCCGAGCATGCATGGAAGTGCGTCCAACCCGCCCCATATCAACGATACATGCAGCATACGTGCCACGTACCCTGACTGGTACTGCTTGGGCTGACATGTGCGGCGCAGCAAGAATTCGGCTTGGCGCATAGTACCATTTGGCCGCGCCAAGCCGCCACGGGGCATCATGCGCTACGCCAGCCTGCTGCCGCTGCAGCGGCATAGGGTCGGTCATATCCGTCCAGACGTCGCGCGTCTCTGGCGCAATTGCAAGAGGAATGATGTCACGCCGATGCCAACCATCGAGCGATTGCACCTGGTGATCACGCTGGAAGAGGCGCGGCTCCGCACCATCATGGTCATCGAGTTCTCGCTGCGTGGCATCTGTGCGGACATCGGCAACCGTCAGCATCGCCGCCCGCTGCTGAAGCGCTGCTGCCGAGACGCCCAGCGCACCCAGGCTGTCAATCAGCTGCGGCTGACCTAAGCTCTCATCCAAATATTCTATCGACTGGCGCAATAGGGTAGCATAGGCTGGCTGTGGTATCTCATTGGTCATTACACACTTCCTTATATTTCAGTCTTTATCAATGAGAGTGAGCCCGTTGCCGCACTCGTTCTTTTATTGTACAAGAGGGGAGAGGGCGCTGCAAATCCGCTCGCGCGCTTTCATGATATAATGAGAGCATTATGGCTACCAAACTTCCTACCGTTGCAATCATCGGGCGTGCCAATGCCGGCAAGAGCTCGCTGTTTAATCGTATGATGCGCTCGCAGCAGGCTATCGTGGCGCGCGAGGCCGGCACGACGCGCGATCGGGTGGTGGGTAAGGCAGCCTACCATGGGCATGAGTTTTGGCTCGTCGACACCGCTGGCCTTAAGCCAGCCGAAGACGAGTTTGAGGCAAGTATTCAAGAGCAAATCACCGATGCATCCGACGCAGCCGATGTCATTCTCGTCGTGGTGGATAGCACCGAATACCCCAGTGACGAAGACCGGCGTGTCGCCAAGACCGCCCTCAAGAGTCGCAAACCCGTCATTCTCATTGCCAACAAAACCGACCTGCGGGGCAGCTTGCCCACCAGTGAATTCCTCCGCCTTGGCATCAAGAGTATCATTCGCACCAGTGCCGAGCACAACAGTGGCATTAGCGATGCGCTGGATGAGATCTGCCAGCACATCCCAGAGAAGCGCCAAGCCGAGCCGAGCGATGTACTCAAGATCGCTTTGATCGGCCGGCCCAATGTCGGCAAATCCAGCCTCTTCAATACCTTAGCGGGCAAGCAGCAAGCCATCGTGGCCGGGGTGGCGGGCACCACGCGCGATGTCAATCGCATCCGCTTGCGCTACCAGGGGCAAACCATCGAGCTGATCGACACCGCTGGTATTCGCCGCCAAGGCAAGCAAGAGGTGGGCATCGAGAAGTTTAGCGTCTTGCGTACTTTGGCTGCCATCGAGGAGGCTGATATCTGCTTCCTCCTGATGGACGTGAATGAGCTCAACACCGCCCTCGACCAACGGCTTGCTGGCATCATTGCCGAGGCAGGCAAGGGCATGGCCATCGTCGTGAGCAAATGGGACGCTGTGGAAGGCAAAGATGCCTACACGCGCGATGCACTCGCTCCGCAGATCTCCGCCCAGTTCGACTTCACACCGTGGGCACCACTCATCTTTACCAGTGCTGTTACGGGCCAGAATGTGACGAAGCTATTCGACCTTGCCCTTGGTATTGCTACCCATCGCCAGCAAAAGACTACCACGCGCACTCTCAATGACCTCCTGCAGCGCTCTGTGCAGAAGCACCCACCAGCTGGCCTCAAGAATACCCACCCCAAGCTACGCTACATCGTCCAGACGGACACAAACCCACCATGGTTCGTTATCTACGGCAGCAACCTCAAGTTCGTCCACTGGAGCTACAAGCGCTATCTCGAGCGGCGCATCCGCGACACCTACGACTACACTGGTACTCCCATCAAGCTCTCCTTCCGCGACGAGAAGCAACTCAAAGCCAACCGCGAGCGTGTTAAGCGTGGCCTCGAGCCTGTTACCAAAGCATATAAGCAAGCCAAAGACGCCGAAAGATCCACCAAGCGATAATTATAAGCCTACAAGCGTGTACTACGAACTACTATATACAGAAAGAAGTTGACGGCGTGATCAATTATTGATATATATATTAGCTTTTGTTGACAAACCTATCGTGTTTGACCAAAAGTGTTTTTTGACAAGCAGGAGAATAGCCAGCAAGGTGAGATTCTCTGGCGCTAGTTCCTAGGCCAATAGTAGTTAGTGCCCGATAACCTCATCTTGCTGGCCGCCATCCGGGCGTCAGAGCAGTGTTTTCTCGAGAGGGGACACAGGCGCTCCGCCTGGATGAGGAGAAAGGAAGTGTCATGGGCACTTATTACAACCCTGGCATCGATGTCATCAACGGGCGTGTCGGACGACGCCTCCATAACGTCTGGACTTACAAACAGGCTAGGAGCTGCCTGAGTGCAGGTGAGCACCTGTATGCGTGCGTTGAGTTCACTGCATATACTGCAGCAGTATGTGTTGATGACCCGCGCGAGTTTGACGCGCTTCTGGAAACCTGCCCGTTTTTTGACTTCTACGCCCTGAGCGAGCTTGAACATGCTCGCTCAGTATAGGTTCCGAACTGACAAGCCGCCAGAATTACCAGCGGCTGCTCTGCTGCGCATATTCTCCTGCTTGTCAGTTCGCTCTATAGACTTACTATACTGATGGGTCAAAAAGATAAAAGCGAATAAATTCTATCTCGAAATTATCCATAAAGCACTCCGTCAGCAGCCAGCACCAAAAAGTGGTAGCCCTACCACTAAACGTACCAAGCCACAGGTGTAATACGACATAGGGAAAATTGATATCGATCACCTTACCCAAACATTATCAGCTGCGCCACCAGCCCATCGCGGGTGATACTGCTGGCGTGGGTGCCAATGCAGACCAGCTTGGGTGCTTCGCCAGGCTGGCCAGTGGTGATCTGAATCTGCTCGGGCGTAGCCTCGATGTGCCGGCGCGCGCCATGCTCATCAATAAAGCACCCCTTGAGCCGGCGCAGCTCATACGTCGCAAAGAGCTGCAGCCACAGCGTCTCAAAGGCTGCCTCGGTAGCAGTGAGCTGCGACATATCGATGACGCTATAGGTTGGGTTATCTGGCACGGCAAGCTCGCCATCATAGGTGTCGAAGAAGGTGAGCAGACTCGACGGCGTTGTGATCTTACTAAGGTCAAAATGCCCATGCGGCGCAGACAGCACCCGCGCGTAGGGCAGGGCGCGGCGCTTGGTATCATAGGTGGTGCGATCATCGCCGCGCAGGAGATCTTCTTTAGTAATAAGGACTGTATCGGCAGCTTGCAGCTCCACCTCGTGGGCTGGCTCAATACCGTGCAAAATCTCGTGCGCCGTGATGACATAATAGCTCTGCAGCAGCTCGTATTTGTCGAAGATCCGGGCATTGACGAGTTTCTCTACCAAGTTCATCGTCCGTGCTACCCCTGTTGCCTCGATAAAAACCGGGGCAGGGGACGACTGGCAAAAATCCAGCAGCATGCGTGTCAAGGCATGCTTGGACGAGCAGCACACGCAGTCGCCCGCTAGCGTCGTCACAAGCTCCGCCAGGCCTTCTAGCCGGTAGCCATCGACATTCTCGTTGGCATATTCATTCTCAATCACGCGCGAGCCAGCAAACTCCGGCTGACGCAAAAGATACTCCAGCACGCTCGTCTTGCCCGCCCCGAGCGAGCCATTAATGAGGTAGAGCGGCACTAGGCCAGGCTGGGTGCGCTGCTCATCGAAGGCAGCATTAAGGCTAAATTCAAGATCATTATCGCGCTGGGCCATGAGTTTAGTATAGCATGGCTCAGTATCCATCCATGTTATACTAATACGTATGAAATTACTCCTCGCTCTCGGCAACCCTGGCCCGCGCTATGCCACCACCCGGCACAACGCTGGTTTCATCATCCTCGACGCTTATGCAGCAGAGCAGGGGGTGCAGTTTACCCCAAAGAGCCGATTTAATGCTGAGCTGGCCGAGTTTTCGCACGGCGGTGAGAAGATCATCCTCGCCAAGCCGACCACATTTTATAACGAAACAGGGGTCGCAGCCCGAGCAATCATGGATTTTTATAAATTATCACTCGACGATGTGCTCGTTATTCACGATGATGTAGCCCTTGATTTTGGCAAAATTCGCGTTAGGCGAGGCGGCGAGAGTGCGGGTAACAACGGACTTAAGTCGCTCCACCGGCATATTGGGCAAAACTTTTGGCACATTCGCCTTGGCACGGACAATAAAATGCGGCAGCAAGTCGGCGATATCGACTTCGTCTTGAGTAACTTTACCTCAGATGAGCGAGCTATTTTGCAACAGTGGGCAGCCGAGCAGTCAGCCTCTCTCATTGCGCAATTCCTTGCGGGAAGCATAGCAGCGACGAGTGTGACGTACCAGCCGTCGGTATAGTACATTGTTTCGAGTGTATTTTATCTCTCGACGACATGTATCAGTGGTGAGTTTGTGGCTTTTGTTTAGAGCAATATCTAGTGCTTCACAATCTTCTTCACTCCACGCTTGAGGCGCTGCTCGGTATGGTGGACGGTGTTTGCGGTTGCAGCCTGGAGGTTAATGGCGCGAGCCTCGAGGATGCTACTACCGACTGCTAAGCTAATAAAGACAAGGCCCAGCCCACCGGTCGCCCATTCAGGCAGCTCCACATGGAAGAGCTTAGCGATCATCATCACACCCAGCGCCATAATGGCCCAGTGTGCACCATTCTCAAGATACTTATATTTACCCAGTGCACCAGTCCGTAGTAGATAGACCGTAAGCGAGCGCACCCAGATAGCACCCGCCCCGAGGCCCGCTACAATCAAGACAATACTACTGGTAATAGCAAATGCTCCAATCACCCCATCAAAGCTAAAGCTCGCGTCCAGCACCTCCAAGTACATCAGGCTAGCAAAGGCCGCCCAGCCTGTTTTTGCCTTGAGAGACTGCGCCGTGTCGTCATGAAAGAACGAGCCAAAGAGTTCCAACCCAATATGCAGCAAGATCCCTAGGATAGATGAGATCAGCACCACCGACTCATACTGCCGCTCCACCGTGAAGTACAGCACCGCTGCCACCGCCAGCATCACACACACTTTGAGGTTCTCAAAACGCCCCGCTTTGGCTAGCCATGGCTCAACGTGCCGCATCCAGTGTACCCGCTTGTTATAG
>CAURVP010000027.1:0-12564 GCA_963528475.1 uncultured Candidatus Saccharibacteria bacterium
AAACCAGGCGAATTTCGAAAGTCGCCTGGTTTGAAGGAAGAAACCGAGAGAAATAGAGGGGAGGAGGGGGGAAAAAGGTGGCAGAGCGAAGCGTTACTGCTCCGCTCCTCGTGCTTTCAGCTCGCGTTCGTAGCTTTGGAGGCGCTCGATGATGTCGTCGATGTCGCCACCGAGGGCAGCGGGGATGTTGCTGCGGCTGTAGCGGATGCGGTGGTCGGTGATGCGATCTTGGGGAAAGTTGTAGGTGCGGATCTTCTCGCTGCGGTCGCCAGTGCCCACCAGAGCACGGCGCTCGGCAGTAAGCTTAGCGTTTTCTTCATCAATCTTGCGCTGGAGAAGACGGGAGCGCAGGACGCTCATAGCCTTCTCGCGGTTTTTGATCTGCGACTTCTCATCTTGGTTGGTCACGATCATACCGGTGGGGAGGTGGGTGATGCGCACGGCCGAGTCGGTTGTATTGACGCTCTGCCCACCATGGCCACTCGAGCGGTAGATGTCGATGCGGAGGTCATTGGGATTGATGGTGATGTCTGTCTCTTCTGCTTCGGGCAAGACTGCCACTGTGGCGGTGCTGGTGTGGATGCGCCCCTGGCTCTCGGTAACGGGCACGCGCTGGACGCGGTGCACACCGCCCTCGAACTTGAGCTTGGCGTAGGGTGCATCGCCCGAAATCTTGAAGATGACTTCTTTGTATCCACCAGAGTCATTGGCGGACTCGCTCAGCAGCTCAGTGCGGTAACCATGCGCCTCACACCAGCGCAGATACATGCGGTAGAGCTCGGCCGCAAAGAGCGAGGCTTCGTCGCCGCCAGCGCCAGCCCGGATCTCCATGATGATATTCTTCTCGTCATTAGGGTCTTTAGGGGTGAGGAGAACGAAGAGCTCGTCGTCTAGCTGGGCAATGGTGGCTTCGTCTTCGGGGATCTCGAGTTTGGCGAGCTCGGCGAGCTCATCGTTGCCCTGAGCGAGCTGACGCGCCTCAGCCAGCTGCTGCTCCACGGTAGCGCGCTTGGTAGCGGTAGCAATGATGGTCTCAAGCTCCGCAAAGCGCTTATTCTTGGCAGTAAAATCGGGCGCACTATACGCATCAGGCTGGGCAAGAAATTGCTCGAGCGCAGCGCGCTCAGTCGTTAGGGTGGCGATATCGAGAGAAATTTTGGGCATATACTAATGATTATACCACGGGGGTGACTCTTGAGCTATTGGATATACTGAAGTTGCAGAGTAACTACCAACTCTATACGAGCGCCTACCACTTCGTCGCTTTGGTAGAAAAGAGAATACGTGAGAGGATTCAGATAGATATTTTTACTGACAGATGTAATTATTGCATAATAGCTTGACAAATTAAGAGAGAGAGTACCTTATATGGTATTAAGTATAAGTGTAGATAGAGAGTCAACATATGCAAAGAGACAAACAGCCAGTATTGAGTCGGTTATACAAAATGCCCGAGTCAACACACGAGCAGAGTAGCGATACACAAGAGAATATAGCAGCTCGGTTGCAAGATGCTATTAAAAAGCCTGAGGCTACAGAGGTGTACAGCATTGGTACACTATATGGCCAGGATCACCCGCTTCGGCGTCTTGATTTATCGCTGGGCAGTGCTCTTGGTGTGTCGCTTGTGCGAGAAGATTTGTTCCCAAAGTCAGTGGAAGTTACGGCAAAGTACTTTGCACCGCATGAGTATACTGCTGATGGGTCGAACTCGGCCATGATAGCATTTGATGCATATGATCGTAAACCATTTAATGATATACGAGAATCAAAAGGCTCTGTATTCTTACTGAAGCAAACAGAGGGTTCTGCAGGTAAGCTTCCTACAATGCCAACCATGGAGGATGTCACGTGGGGTGATAATTGTGCTGTTGGTGCGTATGTATCTGATGCAGGTGATATACAGTGGTTTCAGCTCGTGCATGAGCCTGCTTCTCAGACTGAAAAAACATATCCAACGATTGAAAAAATTGATCTATCTAGCCACAAAGAGCTTCAGCAGGAACTTGATAGGGAGCTCGAAACATTTATTGCATCGCGAAAGGGAATAGACCAATCATCAGAGGATGAAGCAACATCTGCCCAAGAAGAACCTGCGGCTGAAACAGTAGAGACTAACGAGGCGCATGAGCTGCGCGAAAAAGCACACAGCATGATGACGGCAATCTTAGATAAGGTGCAAGAGCATGCCGCGGAAGAAGCAGGTGAGATAACGCGCCCAAGTATCCTTGAGGATTATCCACTTGAGGGTGCTGATGACCCAGCGATGAGTGTGAAGATTATTCGAGATGGCGGCAACAGCTTTATTGCAACACGTGAGCAGGGCGAGCCACAAGTTGGGGTGCGCCGCGAGCATGTCGGTGGTGCAACGAATAACCCGAACCATAGTGATATCAGAACTGTCTTGCAGGGCAAGACTATACGAGAAACTGAGTATGTATGGCAAGGCCCTGATGCGGGTAACTATGAGCACACCTGGACACTAGAGGACAATCCAGAGCGGTTTTATGCTGAACTGTGTAAAATGCACGATATTATAACAGCTGACGTTGCTGAGGTGCAAGCCAAAAAAGGCTTGTCAGGGCGATTGGGCGAGGCGGTGTTGCGACTGCGGAAACGGAACTTTCGTGTTGTAAGGTAAAAAGCAACACGATACATGAAAAATCATATAGCAACATAGTAGATCCTTGAGATCATTATCTATGTTGCTATATGCTAGTGATGGACAAAATCTCTCGCCAAGTTAGAGAAGTAGACGTATAGGTAAACCGGTATATAGAAACGCTCACCCTTTTAGAAATAGGGTGAGCATTATACCATTGCCTTGCAAATGTGTTACGCAGCTTTGGCGAAATCGTCTTTGCCAGCACTGGCTTGAGCAGCTTTGGCAGCCTTTTTAGCATTCTGCTTCTTGGCTTTGTTGGCCAGAGCGGCGCGGCGTGCCTCGGCAGCTTTGCGGCGTGCCTCGAAGCGGTCGACCCGACCCTCGGTGTCGATAATCTTCTCCTCACCAGTGAAGAATGGGTGAGACTTGCTGGAGATATGGACCTTGACGAGCGGATACTCGTTGCCATCCTCCCAGGTGATGGTGTCGTCGGTCGCGACCGTCGACTGCGTCAAAAACGCAAAGCCCGCCTGATCATCGCTAAATACGACAGGGCGGTAGGTTTGTGGGTGAATACTGCTTTTCATAACCGCTATATTGTAGCAGAGAGGGTGGGGGGTTGTCAAAGCACAAGAATAAGGCAAAAAACAGTGTTATTATATAACAAAAAGGTGTATACTAATGACACCTGTATAATAAAACAGATTAATAGAGCGTACACTATGATAATCGAACAGCAACGAGCCGCTCAAAACAGCGAGATGTATGGCAGCCACATCCCAGATGCGGCAAAAGGTGCTATGCCATTTGACAAGGGGGAATCTCAAGAATACGAAATCGCACAGAATGTCGCAGAAAGCTTGCATCGCTCGTATGACCAGCGAGCGAATCGCTTTGAGAGGACACCTGGGCCAGATGCTGCAATGGTGCAGTTTGCAGAAACACTACTTGAAAGTGGTGTCTCTGCAGAGAACATCGCCCGCAATGGGGCAGATGGTTATGAACTATACCAGAGCATTGTGTATAATGACGACCCAATGGTATCTGATGATGCAAAAGCTCGTGCGCTCGACCGGGTTGTGTCGCTCTACCAATGTGAAGGGTTAACCTTTGGTGCGGCTGATATTGACCGGCAAGTGCTCTACTCAGACAATCCCCAGGCAGAAAACACCATCAAGAATATCACTGATTATTGGCATGCTGTTGTGACAACTGGCTATGACGATGCTTCTGACAGGGGTATCGCCTCGCACTACATGAGTGACATGTTGAACCTAAAAAATATGATCAACGACTGGGCGCCAGACGAGACCGAGCGATATGGGCACATTGCTGCGCGGTTTGCGGCGGCAGCTGTTATTGTGGAGAAGACTCAGGGAGCGACACTGACACTGAGCAAAGAAGTGAGTGATGGTACGAGATTGACTGGAGATCGAGTGCTGCACGGCCTCGTTGATGCGTACCAAGCAAGCCCAGATGAAGCGATCGCTCAGATGGAGCAGATACCAGATTGCCTCCAGGAGATGCGCTCACTGCCAGAAGCGTTCCAGGATGAGGTTCGTCGTGCTGGCCAGAGTTCTCTTGATAGCATACCGCACCTCAAAGCAGAGATTGCTAACAGCGCCATGCTTGTCCCGTTTGCCGATAAGATACAGGAGTTATCACAAGACAATAAGTATCTCCTTCACGATATCAGCAGAAGTGTGCGCACTGCCCAGGAGGGTGATGATGCACTCCCACGCGATGAGGTGAATGCTCGGGTTAAGAGCGCCTTTGCGATTTATGCGCAAGAGCCACGCTGGTCGGCTGATGCGATCCGTGGGATGCTCACAGAACTCCGTAGCACGGCCAAGCAAGACGCAGCGACCGACCCAGAAATTATTGCTTTCTTGGGGCGAAACCAGCGAGAAGCAAATGAAGTCCTATCATGCGTTGGTATTGGTCAAATCGATAGCGAGAAGGCGAAGAAGGCGATTCAGTTATTTGAAAACATTGAGCAACCATTTGACAACATAACCAAAGAGATACTCCTTGCTGAGGATGGTCTGTCGGAGCAAGATAGTGCAGAGTACTATACACTCCTTGAGGAGTATATCGGCAAGACCGATAAGGATGGCATACCCTACAACACACCACGGGGTGTGCGCGGTGCCGTAAAGGAGTTTCGTCGGCGGCCAGAGATGAAGGCGTGGTTTTTGCAGGGTAATGTGCCAATGGCGCTCGCTCCGACGCTTAGCATGTGGCGCCAGACAATGCTCGATAGAGGGGTTGAGGATACACCCGATGCAATGTATGACTACTATCGGCAAAGTGATGAGCTCATCAAATACCAAAGCGCCATGAATCTTCGCAAATGTACGACAGAGGGCGTGGTAGCATCATACCTCAAGGTAGATGATGATAGGATCGATGAGCTACTCTATGCCGCTCATGAAGAAGCTAGGCAGCGCAAAGATGACTTTCGGCTATTCATCAATATCGATCCAGAGCCACTGAAGAAGGTGGTTGAGTCTGGTGGCGTTGTTAAGTCAATTATGGATGCAGATGTTGTGGATCGAAATAAGATTGGTGGTGCGTTTGGCGCGCGCAATGCATCGTATATATACCATCGGGCTGATATCGAGGCAGTGATGGGGATCCGTTCGCACGGCGAGAGCACAAACCCTGTTTATGCGTCATGTGGCTATGTCGACCACGGTGCACCAGGCGGTGCAGTTGGCTATGGTGAGATTATGCTATCATTCAAGCCGGATGCAGGTAACCTCCGCGAGAGAACGACGTACACACCAATGGATAGCTTCCGAAGCATTGATCGTCTTACCGAAGAAGATGCAGCAGCCCTTCGTATTATCAAGAGTGGTGCTGGCATGAATCATTTTCGGACGACGGACTATGTAGAGGCGCAAATTGCTGGTGGGGTGCGGCTTGATGACATAGAAGAAATATTTGTTCCAGAGAATTTGGTGGAAGAAGTGGCACAAACGCTTCCTCCAGAGCTTGCGAGTAAGATACGAGTCACGCAATCGACCAAGACAGACCTACTAACGCGCGACCTCCAATATGACTATACCGCAGAACGGAACCTCGTTGAGCAGTATAGAAAGCCAGCTGAGCCTCAGCTACTTGTAGGAAACACCTTGCCTGATATCGGCGGCATCGACTATTAACAATAAGATAAGAGTATCATTTGTATGAGCAAATATTCCGAGCAGGATTACCAGCAACCAGAGACAGCTACTCATTTTACATATTTAGACGGTCAGGACATTCCTAGGGAGGGCCACCTTTCTAACGCTGAGCTTGGTTGTAATGTCAACAAAGAAGAGGCAACTACAGAGGAGCGGCCTCCAGAAATACCACAGGGTTGGCTGTGGTCTGATGAGATGGACACCCCTAGTCTATCTGCTCATGGAATGACACGCCTTATGAAGAACGCACGGCAATACATCCATCAGAGTCAGCAGGGCGAGTGTGTTGATCAGGAGATAGAAACTGTGATTCAGCAAGGGTATGTTGATAATGCGCAAAGGATTCAGCAGGTTCAAGAGAGAGTATTGCTACTAGAAAACAAAGCGACCGCTGCCAAGAGTCCTCAGTAACGAACGAGGATTGCTCGCGCAATTGGACAGCAAAAGAAGTTGATTGAGGGGTTGCAAGTTCAAGATGGTATGTTTGATGACGCACAGGTGGCTCATACAGTGCAACAGGTTCTTGCGGAGCGTGAACGCAAAATGATTGATGCGGCTATAGACCAGAGGATAGAAGCTAATCGATATCCATGGCAAATGATCAACAGTGAATATATACCAGATGCCGTCATGACACAGATCGTGCAATACTATCAGCAGCTGATTGGTTCAAAAGGTCGAAATCGTGATGGATATGGAACTATACGTATTCCAGGGGTAATGTCGACACAGTCACCGGACGATAGGCAATTGCTTACAGAGTACAATATAGACATAGGACACAATAAGATGGTTAGTAGGAGTGAACTACAGGCGGCAGGAGTATTTTTTGTTAATACTGTTGGCGAAGGAGAGCAACCGATCTTTGGTGTACCCGTCCCAGATGAGACACAACCCGATGGTTATCTACATGTAGAAAATAAAGTTTTGTTGACAAAGGAAGAGCTCCAGAAAGTGTATGACTATCAGCAAGCACAGGGGTATGGTATTGGCGATTACGACCCTGATGATGTTGTGATGGATATGATTATGCTCAATGTGCGTGGTGGTGAGTCGCGTTTTGGAACCCGCAGTAGTGCTGCTATTACGTTTATGGGTGACAGTGAGCGGATAAATAAGTATGGAAAAACTTCATCTCCCTTTGTGGGAGATAGTGACGATGAGCTTCCTGGCCAGTTTGGCGGAGCACTCAAGTATAAGGACGGGACATCTTTGCGCTTAACTGCAGTGCAGGCAGCGCTCATCAACCGATGTCAAGACTATCCTGGAATGAGTGAGATGTATGATGAAAATACTCAACACGATCAACGATATATCTCGGCGAGTCAGTACATTCGAGAAATATATTTGCCTCAGCCTACTAAGAGAGAAGTATTCGACGCTATAAAGCAAGGTGCGTTTACTGCACGTGAGCGGGCATGGGTAGGCGGGTTCAATCAGGAAGAGGCGGCTGCACTTGCGTCAAATCGCATACTCTAGTATACTACAACACTGTAACCAACCATAACGACACAGCTCCACACCACTCCATACCGTGTGGGGCAAGGCAAAAAGGAGTAATGCGATATGGCCGTGCAGGCAGATATCAAGGCTTTGTTTGAAGCCGGTGCTCATTTTGGGCACAAGACCAGCCGGTGGCATCCGAAGATGGCACCATATATTCATAGTAAGCGGCAAGATAGCCACATCATCGACCTCGCGAAGACGGTCGAGGCGCTGAACGTGGCGCTGCCCATCATTAGCAAGACAGTGGCAAGCGGCAAGCAAGTCCTCTTCGTCGGTACCAAGAAGCAGGCCAAGGACATCACTCGCCAAGCTGCCGAGGCAGTTGGTCAGCCGTATGTTACCAACCGCTGGGTTGGTGGGATGCTCACTAATGTGACGACCACCACGGCGCAGATCAAGAAGCTCAAGGATTTGGAGCGCCGCATGGCTAGTGGTGACCTTGAAAAGCGCTACAACAAGCTGGAAGTCCAGCGCTACCAAGAAGAGATCGACAGCCTCAACTTCAAATACGGTGGCATCAAAGACCTTAATGGCAAGCCTGGCCTAGTATTGGTGCTTGATATCTTGGCTGACAACAACGCATTGCGCGAGGCCAAGACGCTGGGTGTGCCAGTGATCGGTATTGTTGACACCAACGCCAACCCCGACCTGGTGGATTATCCTATTCCCGCCAACGATGATGCGATCAAGAGCCTGCAGCTGATGCTCGATTACTTCAGTGCAGCAGTCAACGAGGGCAAGGCAACGAAGGAGGAGAACTAACCATGGCTGTGACGATTGACGACATCAAGAAGCTCAAGGAGCTAACTGGCATTGGTCTGACCGATGCTAAGAAGGCGCTGGTGGAGGCCGAAGGCGACTTTGACTCTGCGCTCAATGCTTTGCGCAAAAAGGGCCTGACCAAAGCGGAGAAAAAGGGCGACCGCGAGACCCGCGAAGGGTTGATCGAGAGCTATGTCCACAGTGGCCGGATCGGTGTGGTGGTCGAAGTCAACTGCGAGACAGATTTTGTAGCTCGTCTACCTGAATTTAAGGAGTTTGCGCACCAGATTGCTATGCAGGTTGCTGCGATGAACCCACGCTATGCCACGATGGACGACATCCCAGCTGAGGTGTACGACGCCAAGAAGCAGGAGTTTCTCGCCAGCGATGCTTTGGCAAGCAAGCCTGAGGCAATGCGTGACCAAATCGTCGAAGGGCAGCTCAAGAAGCACTTCGCTGAGCAGGTCTTGGCCGAGCAAGCCTTTGTGCTCGACGACAGCAAGACCGTTGGCCAGCTCATCAAAGAGCAGGTAGCACTGCGCGGCGAGAATGTCCGCGTTAGCCAGTTCAAGCGGATTGAGCTGGGCGTGACGGAGTAGTCACGAGAGAGTAAGCTTTTGCGTAGCGAGTGGCATGAGAAATGTGCCACTCGTTTTTTGTGGCTATACACATCTCCTGCTATCGATCGCGCTATTTGGGTAGAGTATAAAAAGATGGCAATAACCTCTAGCGCTTCATAGTTTTCTGCACCCTCACGGCATACTCACTGCACAAGAAAATATATGGAGGCCAGCGAATTACGCGAACGGGTAAGCTCCTCGCACCATCTGGCCGGAACATTTTCGGTGTAGTGAGCATGCCGTGAGGACACTGTACCGATTCTAGGATTATGAATGAAGACCTAGATGAGCAATGACCGAGAGATGCTTCACTCAAATAGTATTTTATCTGGCAAGTGCAAGTAACAATGCCAGCCATTTTTATGCAAACTCTCCTCACACCCCAGCAAATAATGGTACAATAAAGGAAAACCAAGAAGGAGATCGCGATGTTTGATACCACCCCCTACGAAGAAAAGATGAACCATGTGCTAGAGCACCTGGAGGAGCGCCTGGGGAAGATCCGCACGGGCCGGGCTCACGCGAGTATGCTTGATGGCGTTATGGTTGAGGCGTATGGCACCAGTATGCCGCTCAACCAAGTGGCTAACGTGACGGTACCGGAGGTAACACTGCTGCAGATCACGCCATTTGACCCAGCTAATTTGCAAAAGATTGCGAGCGCCATCCGAGCCGATCAAGCGCTTGGCCTTAACCCGAGCGACGATGGTCACGTCGTCCGTGTGCCAGTGCCGCCACTGACAGAGGAGCGCCGCAAGCAACTGGTTAAGCAAGCCAGCGAGAAGGTAGAAGAAGCACGCATTGCGCTGCGCGGGGTACGCCAAGACGCCTTGAAGGACGCCAAGCGCCGCAAAGAAGCCAAGGAGCTGAGCGAAGATGACGTGAAGGCAGTGGAGAAGGAGATCGATCGCCTCATGGCACAGCACCAAACCACGATAGAAGCCGCCTTTGCCGCTAAAGAGAAGGATATTTTGACGATTTAATGACATTCTCTCTGCCGACGTACGCAACCAACCGCCCATCATGGAGCCAGGCATGAGTGCTATCACGCAATTGCCGCAGCATGTTGGCTATATTGTTGATGGCAACCGGCGCTGGGCTAAGCAGCGTGGCCTCTCGGCTCAAGAGGGGCACAGTGCTGGCTACGAGAAACTGCGCGATATTGCCCTTACCACCATCGAGCGTGGTGTGCCCTATGTCAGCGCCTATATCTTTAGCACCGAGAACTGGCACCGCAGCGGCCCAGAAGTTAAACACTTGATGAACTTGCTAGTAACGATGCTTGACCGCGATCTGCCGATCTTCATCAAGCATGGGGTGCGTATCCGTGTGGCAGGGACACGCCTACGCTTAAGCCGGCGGGTCAAGAAGGCGATCGATACTGCCGAGGCTGCCACTAAGGATTTGCAGCAGGGTACGATGGTGCTGTCGTTTAATTATGGTGGGCAGCAGGAGATTATCGACGCAGTCAATCGCTTGCGCAAAACGCTTTCTGTCCACAAGAAGGTAACAGCGCAGATCTTTGAGCAATTTTTGTATACACCAGATGTGCCACCGTGTGATTTGATCGTTCGCACCAGTGGTGAGCAGCGGCTGAGTAACTTCATGCTGTGGCGCAGTGCCTATAGCGAGCTGCTGTTTCTCGATAAACCATGGCCAGATATGACACATGCCGACGTCGATGCTTTGCTGGCCGAGTATGCCCGGCGGCAGTGACGCTTTGGAGGATAACGAAGGAGGAATATGGAAATAGTCATTGGTATTATTATTGGGGTAATCGCACTGACGCTACTGGTGGCAACGCACGAGCTAGGCCATGGCATTGTGGCGCGGCGCAATGGTGTGGTGGTGGAGGAATTTGGCATTGGCTTTCCACCGCAGGCCTATAGCAAGGTGATCAAAAAAAGTATTCTGGGCGAGAATGTCCGTTTCTCGCTCAACTGGCTGCCGCTGGGTGGCTTTGTTAAGCTGCAGGGCGAGCACGATGCGGCTGATCAGCCTGGTGATTATGGCGCAGCGACCTTCTGGCAAAAGACCAAAATCTTGCTGGCTGGCGTGACCGTCAACTGGTTAACTGCAGTGGTGCTCCTCACTAGCCTCGCCTGGGTGGGCCTACCCAAGATGATAGACAACCAATTTTACCTACCAAGCGACGCAGTGGTGAGTAACCATCCGGTGCAGCTTGGTATGCTTACTCCTGGCTTGCCCGCCGCCAAGGCAGGCCTCCGCCAGGGTGATGCAATTAACCAGCTGGCTGGGCAAACGGTGCGTAGCACAACCGACCTAGCGCACTTTGCGAGTCAACACAAGGGCGAAACCGTACCCGTAGTGTACACCCGCGGTGATAAGCAAGCCACTGCCATGGTGGCGCTGCGCAAAGATAATCCCGACCGCAAAGGCTACTTGGGGGCAGAGCTCACCAAGCAGCAAGATACAATCCGCGCCACCTGGTCGGCACCGATTGTGGGTGTCGTGACAACAGCGCAGCTCACTGGGGCGACGCTCCAGGGCCTGGGCGATATGGTGGTAAATCTCGCCACTAGTCTGGTGCAGCAGTTTAGTAGCGACAGCGCGACGAGCCAGCAGGCCAAGCAAAACTTATCGCAAGTGGGTAATGCTGTGGCTGGCCCGGTGGGGATCTTTGCCATTATCTTCCCGGCAGCAGGGCAGGCTGGCGTGGTTCATGTGTTGCTGCTGACGGCGATCATTGCGTTATCGCTGGCAGTGATGAATATCTTGCCTATTCCTGCGCTTGATGGTGGTCGCTGGACAGTGATGGCGATCTTCCGCCTGCTGCGCAAGCCACTTAGTAAGCAGATGGAAGAGAATATCCAAGCGGCTGGTTTCTTGTGCTTGCTTGGCTTAATTGTACTCGTGACGATTGCTGACATTGGGAAGTTGGTGCACTGATGCAGGCTAAGCAGTGTAGCAGGGCAGAGCGTTATCGTGGAGGTTTGCGCCGCGGGGAGATATGGTTGCTCAATCACACAATGGTAATACATAAGGAACTCACTTCATGATACGTGTTACTCTCCGACCCAAAGCTGCTCGCTCCTCTCAGTCCAAAACGCCGCTCACGCCACGCCAGTGCCTGCTGCGCGTTGCCTCGTGGCTTGGTTGGCCGCTGTGGGTCTGGCTGAGCTTTATGGGGGCAGGGTTACTCTGTAGTGCAGTACTCTATCTTCTCTTTCATGGCCAAGAGTCGGTGCCGGTCTTGCCGCTTATCATGATGCAAACAGCGGTTTATGTGGTGGCGCTGATGCTGCTGATCGGCCTACCATGGCTGGTGTGGCGCGCACGGCCCAAGGTGCCAGCGAGCTTTCGCACCACCTGGCAGCAGCTTGGGTGGCGGCGCTCGCTGCAGTGGCGCGACTTTGGTTGGGCGCTGGTGGGCTTTATCATCTATATCGTGCTATCGATGATCGCGCTGGCGGCGGCCAAGCAGTGGCTGCCCGGCTTTGATGCGACTCAGGCACAAAATCTCGGTTTCAAGCAGCTCTATGGCGCAGAGCGCTTGCTCGCCTTTGCAATGTTGGTGGTGGTAGCACCAGTGGCCGAGGAGCTGGTGTTTCGCGGCTATTTGTATAGCAAACTCCACACTGCGCACATGCCATTGTGGCTTATTACAGTAGTGGTGAGTGGGCTCTTTGGTTATGTGCACGGCCAGCTCAACGTTGGCATTGATGTCGCGATGCTCAGCATCGTGCTGGTAACACTGCGTCATACGACTGGCACGATATGGCCCGGCATTCTCATTCATATGCTCAAGAATGCGATTGCATTCCTGGCGATGTTTGTCTTTATGGTGGGGTAGCATTGCACAAAATATGCTACTATAAAAAGCATTATGCGATTATCACACACCTTTACCCGTACCCGCAAA
>CAURVP010000028.1:0-11630 GCA_963528475.1 uncultured Candidatus Saccharibacteria bacterium
GGTCTAGCCTCTAGTCTAGTAGCTTGCCGCCCTTCTCAAGCTCTTGAGGGTAATAATCAGCGCGTACATACAGCTGGCGCAATGCCTTTGCCGTTGAACAAGAAAATATCTGGAGGCCAGCGGCAAGGCAGGCGGACAAGCTCTTTCTACTATCTGGCCGGAACATTTTCGGTGCGACAGTGGGATATTACGGCGCCAATCAAAGAAGCTAATCAAACACAAAACCCCTGCACTCACAGGGGTTATATATGTTCTCACTTTGTCATCATCACTACGCAGCAAGCGCTACATCAGGGTCGGGGTGGCCTCCTTCAAGCTCGTCTGGTGTATCACCATCTGCCGCATCGCTACTCTGGAAGATACTAGCCAAGCCCTCTTGGGTAAGGAACTTCTGCGGGTCTGCCTTAGCGAGATCCACGAGGCCCTCAAAGGTCTCGCGCACGACAGTTGTGTAGTCTGGGCGGTTGTGGGTGAGCCACTTAAGCTGCGCATACTCTGCAAAGAGTGCCAGCTGGTCTACCTCCACACCACGCTGCTCTGCCGCTTTCTCGTAGGCTTTGCGCTGGCTCTGGTATATCTCATCCTCTTCGTAATCGGGCTCGTGCTCGTCGATCCACGCCGTAATGACCGCAGCGTCTTGATTCATAAACGACTCAAACTCATTCAGCTGCACCTCGCTCAAGCCATCGCTCAGCACCGTGCCAACGCGCAGCTCCAGCACCTGGCGAAAGTTGTCGACAAAGCGCTGCCGTGCCTCTGGCGGCCAGTCTGCTATACCGATTTTTTGCAAAAAAGCATCGTCTAATTGAAACATATTTTTCAATTCCTCCTGCCCCTAGTATACCAAACAATCCGCCCCTCATACAATAAAAATGGTAAAATATGGTGTAATTTCCCTTAGTAGTGCTGTCTACCTCTGTTACGACTCCTCGTCCTGGGCGATCTGCGCTATCGTGCGCTCAACAGCTGGCCAGGTGGGGCAGCTGACGATACGGCTATCACGCTCGTCCGGGCGTGGCTGCCACGGGTACTCACCAAAGAGAATGGTATGCACAATGCGGCGCATCGCAGGGGCTGGGCATTCGTCATTCATCGCGAGAATGGTATTGAGATGCTTTGCGTGGTCGTCAATCAGCACATTCGCACCAATGCGTTCACAAATGACGCTTTTATCTTGCCGCTGCTGCTCGTTAAAATAACTGGTGTAGTGAATACCGTCGATACAGCCAGGAAGATAGGTATCGACCATCTGCTGCGTGATCACTGCCAACTGGTCTTCGCGCCGGCCAGTAACGATATGGATACTGTGCTGTGTTGCCAAGCGGCGAATTGCCACTACCGCTGTTTCTTCTGGTACGAGAGCTGCAAACTCATCAGACTGAGTGTATGCCTCGACGCGCCGTGCCCCTTCTTGAGGGTCGTTAGCCACCCCCCAATCATATGGCGTGCCATTATAATAATGCTTTGGTTCAAGTGGCGCAGGCAAGTCTGCCCCATACTGCTTATTATAGTGGCGCAAGATTGGTCCCACTGTCTCGACAATTACTTCATCGCAGTCTATCGCGATAACTAGCCGGTTACCACTATCTGGTCGTGTTGTATATTCCATATTATGATTATACCAGCTTAGCTATTCATTGTATTGCGAAAGAGATCTTCCGTTTTATGCTATGCGACTTGCGATTATAGCCTACGTAGTGCTCACGCTGCATCGCTCAGCTCATCAGCCTTCTTGGCTAGGTCGCCAAGGATGAGGGTGCGCTCGTCACTCAGGATCTCGTCGAGGCGCGCAACCCGCTGCGACAGCCAGGCAAATAGCGCTGCGCCATCATCCGTCTCCTGGCGGCGCACTAGCTCATCGAGGTCATTATCCGACAAGCGGCCAATAACCTCTAGCCCTACCCGCTCATAGAGCGCGTTATTTGCCTCCTGCAGCAGCACTGCCGAGTCGCGCGTTTTAATCCCAAAGCGATCAAGATCGTGTTGGGTGATGAGAGGAGTGGTTTGGGGCTGAGTGGTCGGCATAGAATCCTTTTCTTACATACCATACGCTCGATAGCGTACCGATCTTTATGTGTTAACTTTTTATACTCATTTAAGTACTACTACAAAATCAGCTTAGGCTGCAGGATGCTCTAATCGACGGCGAAGCTCGTCATTGTGCTTCACTGCTACCAATAGGTTCTGTTTTGTCGCTACTGCTATTTGATCGATTTGAAGGTGTCTATCAGGGAACTTCTTATTCGCTTCTTCTACAAAATGCTTAACTTCTTCCCAGGCATCAGCTTTTTTATTCGTCGCTTCTTCTTGCGTTTGTGCTTGTGCAATACTCATACCAAGCTCTGCTATATGGTTACGAAAATCGACGCTAAATAAATCGAACTCTGATGGTTTTGGCTTTTTCCTGTCTGGAATGCCTGCAGCATGATTAAGACCAATCACTTCAGCTACTTTAGAGTCAGGTGCAGGTTGAGTTTCTTGTGGTGTGGCTGCTTGAGTTTGTGACTGCTCGTGCGATGGTGCTTTTGACATGTTTTCGGAGTGATTTTCTGAGGATGTCTTGGGCGACTCTGGCTCTCCAGATCCCCAATCTTCCGAATCTAGCCAGGCTATCACACGCTCCTTAGTTCGCGTAGCTTTCTCACCGATGGCCTGCTTGATCCTCTGCATACGCTCCTTCCAACCTGTTTTTTTCTCTTCCACGGCTTGGGCCGCCTCAACAGCGGCTGTACGGTTTGCAGCACTGCCACTTTGTTCGTGAGAGGAGTTGCTATTCTGTGACTCTGCAGACTCCACTTTTGGTACTGCTGTTGGAACAGGTTCACTTTGCGCGAAATCCCCACGCGCACTTCGCCGCGCAAACTCATACACCTCAGGATGAGCAACACGCTTTGCATATGTTGCCTCGATCGCATCGAGCATGCTAATGCGTGTTTCGTCATCACCAGCCATCGCAACAATACCGTCGTAAGCTTGGTCTCTAATCGCCTTCGCATCATCATCAGTCTCGGCGTGGACAATGTTGCGCAGTGCACTGTTTCTCGCCTCGATAAGTGCTGCTTTTTGCTCTTTACGTGCAGTATCCTCTGCAGCAGTGCGCAAGTCAGCCTCTGTTGGTGCAGGTGCTGGTGGAACAATATTATAGACAGCACCTGTTGACGCCTCTCCATTTGGCATACTTACTATGTGACTAGTACCGTTGTCCTGCGTCTCAACAGGGGCAGCTTCTCCAACAACTTGCTGCGTCTTTTCTGTACTTCCTGGCATGTGCTCTACTCGAGCCTCGACCACAGCGGCATTATACTCAACTGCCTTTTCGTATGCACCACGCATCACAGAATCAACAATCTGCCTGCCAAGCAACCTTGCTGTAGCGCGTGGACCCACTTCCTTGCCTGTACCTTGCGCCAATTCTTGTCTTTTCGTCTTTGTCACTTCTTGACGTGCTGCAAGTGTTTTGCCTAGTCGATCGATCTGACGCTCCGGGAACGATCGTCCATCATTCACATTGATCTTATCCTGAGCCTCCACTGCTTCTTTATACGCACGAGGAACTTCCTTCAATGCCTCAAAAGCACCCTTCAGGCCCGCCAATCGTCTTGACCCAGGATATGTTTGTAACTCATTCGAGGTTTTTGTGCTTGTTTCTGTTGCCTCACGTCCTTTTGCCATACTACCCGTCCTAATTTCTTTCCTTATATATTCTGCCCACATCCTACCACAACAGAGGTGATGTGTCAATGAGGGAGATACCCCAATCTCAAAAACCCGCCATCACTCCATAGCGAGTTTTATATACCAACAGCAAAACAGAATTATCATTCAATATAAATATACTGAGATTCTACAGGATAAAGCACTACCAAGCCGACTACTGCAGCGTACGCTTCACTAGCTCGCGGGTGAAGAACTCGAGGGTGTCGCCAATCTCGAGCTGGAGCTTCTTACTGGTCGTGAGATTGAGACCGCAGAGCTCACCCTCAAAGACTTCCTTGGCTTCTTGCTGCTGGCGCTGCACGCTGGCCACTGTGACTTCGGCGATTTGCTCCTCGCCGCGCATCACACGAGCCAATAACCCTGCCGTCACCTTGCCCTTCGTTACTTGCCCGCCAGCGATCACCGCATCGCGCATCGTCCGGAAAACGCCCTTAATCTCTAGCTGGCCAATCTCCGTCTCCACCACCTCTGGTGCGAGCATTGCTTCCATGCTGCGACGTGCGTCATCAAGTAGCTCATAGATCACTTGGTAGCGGCGCACCGTCACTTTGTCACGCATTGCCAGGCGCTTGACAGCTGGCGGCAGGTCGACATTAAAGCCATAGATAATTGCATTACTACTACCAGCCAGGCGCACATCACTCTCGGTGATATTGCCCACGCCATGGCCAATGATCCGCAGCGTGATCGCCCCGCCCGTCTCTACCAGGCGCAAGCTATCCATCACTGAGGTAAGTGACCCCTGTACATCGGCCTTGACGATGACGTCGAATTCCTGAGCATCGTGTTTCTGCGTCATAAGCTTGAGCAAGTCAGCACCAGTCACATTGGTGGTGGCGGCATTACGTGCTTGGTCGAGCTTAGCCTTCTGCACAGCTAGGCGAGCTTCTTTCTCGTTTTTGACCACCGTAAAGATATCACCAAACTGCGGCAATTCCTTAAAACCTGTTACCGTCACTGGCGTAGCAGGCGTGGCTGCCTTGATAGGCGTGCCAGTGTAATCGAGCAAAGTACGCACCTTGCCATAGGCCTGCCCTGCCACGAGGAAATGCCCTGGTGCCAAGCGGCCCTGCTCGATAAGTAAGTTCACCACTGAGCCACGACCCTTCTCCATATGCGCCTCAATAACGAGCCCCTCAGCTGGCACATCCGTATCGGCGCGGAGCTCTTCCATGTCGGCCACAAGCAGGATGGTATCGAGCAACTTATCGATATTCTGGCCAGTCTTGGCGCTAATTGGTACCATAATGGTATCGCCACCCCACTCCTCAGGGTTGAGGTGATGCTCACTAGCAAGCTGAGCCTTGACCATATCAGGATTGGCCGTATCTTTGTCAATCTTGTTGATAGCAACGATGATCTTGGCATTAGCATCGCGTGCAAAGCGGATTGCCTCTACCGTCTGTGGCTTAACACCATCATCGGCTGCCACAACAATTACCACCACATCGGTCAGTGCGGCACCATGCTGGCGCAGCGCCGCAAAGGCCTCATGGCCAGGGGTGTCAAGCAGCGTCATCGTCCGACCACCCCTTTGGGCTTGATAGGCACTAATGTGCTGGGTAATACCACCAGCCTCACCAGCAACCGTCTTCATCTCGAGGATAGTATCGAGCAGCGTTGTCTTGCCGTGGTCGACGTGCCCCATTACCGCTACAATTGGCGGGCGTGGCACGGCATTGCTTGACGGTTTATGCAGATGCTGCACAGTATGCTGCTCGGCGGCTTTGCGCTGCAGCGTCACTGCCAGGCCCAGTTCCTCCACAATAATCTCAGCAATCTCAAAATCAATCCGCTGATTGATCGTTACGGTAAAGCCATTCTTGAAGAGCTCGCCAATCAGCTTCGTGACCGGCAGATTCAGGGTTTGGGCCAGCTCACCAACGGTGATCGAATCGGCAATGACCAACACTTTTTCAGACTGACTCATACACACACTCCTTTCTGCCGGCCACAGCCGGTCATCTTTTGTAATTTACTGGTTATTTTTTCTTGTCGGCGAGACTCAGGCTCACTTTGTGCGCATCTTTGTCGATGTCGAGAATGACAAAACTCTTGCGCTCATTGAGGGTAAAGACCTTCTCTGGGTCGGCACCGCCGCTGCCCAGCTCGCTCACGTGCACCAGCGCTTCAACTGCTGGACTAATCTGGACAAAGGCACCATATGGAGTAATGCGCGTTACTGTACCCTCAATGGTCTGGCCTTTAGTGAATTGATCCACCTCATCAAGCCATGGGTCCTTGGTGAGCTGCTTCATGCTCAGGCTCAGGCGATCTTTGTCGATGCTGATAATCTTCGCCTCAACGCTCTGGCCCACCTTCACGTAGTCAGCTGGGTTGTTGACGCGCTCCCAGCTAATCTCTGAGATGTGGATAAGCCCCTCGATCCCTTCGACATTCACGAAGACACCAAAGTCCACCACACCAGTCACGACACCCTTGACGGTGTCACCAACCTTCAGTTTCTCAAAGTGAGCAGCCAGGCCATCCTTGATGGCTTCCTTCTCGCTAAAGATCAGCTTATTGGCCTTGCGGTCGCAGTCGAGGATGCGCACCTTGAGCGTCTGGCCCACCAGGGTGTTGAGCCGTGCCAAGATCTCATCCTTATCAGCACCACCCACCCGTGGGTAGTGCTCAGCCGACAGTTGCGACACCGGCAAAAAGCCTCGCACACCTTCGTACTCAACCAGCATACCACCGCGGTTAGCGTCGTATGGCGCCACCTCGATGATCTCGCCGGCATCCAGCTTGGCCATTGCTTCTTCCCAGCCACGGTCCTTGGCTGCTTTGCGCAGGCTCAGTAGGCTATAGCCATTATCCAGCTCGCTATCTACCACACTGGCTGTTACTTCATCACCAACTGCTAGCGTCTTAGCCGGGCCAATCTCGCGCCGTGGCACATAGCCAACCCCTTGTGGGCCTAGGTCTACTAATACATCTCGTTTGCGCACCGATAATACGCGGCCAGTCACGACCTCGCCGGTTACTAGTTGCTTGACGCCGTCGCCAGCGAGCAAATCATCCATTGTTAAGGCTTGTGTTGCCATAAGTCTTGGTACAGACTCCTCTTATTAATTATATTATGAGACACGTCGCCATATCGCGACGCACCATTCCTCTGTATTATACACAAAGTCGCTGCAAGCGTCAAAACCTGGAGCTCCTCAGCCTCACCTCTATAAATAATCAATCCAAACAGATAGCCCGCACAGCACACTCATCGCACCAAAAGTGCTCCAGCCCGGTGAATAACAGACCTTGCTCACCCCACAGTCGCTAGCCTCTAGATATTCTCTTGTGTGATAGGTTTGTTGTTGTATTTCCAGATCATGCATAAGGTTTAAGGGCTTCGGCTCAGCAGTCTGAGGACGCCAAGCTGCTTGCCTCGGCCTGCTCCTCTCACTCACGTTGTATATAGCACAAACGATCATACAGTTATATGCACAACGATGCCATAATCACAACAGGTATATTACCCCTCTCAAATGATAATTACCCCTGCTCTGCACAGGGGTAATTGTTGTGTTTTTGATGAAACAGCGTCGATGTTGTATATCTTACAGCGCGGGCGTGCGCGACTTACGGTAGGCCAGTGCTACACCAGCCAGGCTACTCACCGCCACAACGGCTGCCAGGCTTTCGGCTGGGCCGGTTTGTGGCAAAGCGCTCACTTGCTGGGTAGATTGAGTTTGCGAAGGAGTGCTGGAGTTGGTCGATGGTGTTGCAGCAGGTGTGTTTGAGGGTTGAGATTGAGTAGACTGAGTCGATTGGCTTTGCGTAGTTGTGCTCGATGCGCCACTCGTCTCGCTATTAGTTGCAGTCGATGTGGTGTTTTTCTTGTCTTGCGACTGAGCTTCTTTCGTCTCTTTGCTCTTGCTGGCCTCTGTTGATTTGCTGTTGAGGCTATCAACTAACTTGTCGTTGGCGCTCTTATTGCTCTGGGTTGATTCCTTTTTCTTAGCGTCAGTGGTGGTAGTACTTGCCACTTGTCGAGCGCTGCTATTGTGACTATTCTTGACGATTAAGACCCCGCCAACCAGTGCGAGTGTCAGCACTGTCCCGACGACGACGTATCCGATAATTGATCCTTGCTGCTTCATTGCCAAACCTTCGTTTACGTTACTCTTTCTATTATACCGTATTCGATCGCAAAACGCAACGCACGAGCTATACAAATCACCTATTGTGCCACACCTCTCGCTCCACCCTTCTCAAAGCCCACCACACATCGATACTTCGCACCGCCTACTAGGCATCGCGAGCGTGCTGTGCTACACTAATCATGACACGTACAATACACGAACAAATCATAATCTCCACCTCTGTCAAATCATGCGAAGTATCTATTGTTTTACTAGCTGGTTCGCATGCCGATAGACGTGGCTATACCAACCACACATGCCACTCGATCAGCTTATCTCTCACCTCACCCAGCACGCTCGCACGTCGGGCATTGCGCCACTTAGCTTTCGCCCAGGTAGCTATTTTCATTGGCACCACCCAAGCCACACGGTTTATTACGATCCACATGATACCCAGGCCTCTGCCTACCTCCTCCACGAGTATGGTCATGCGCTCCTGGGGCACTGCGGCTATGCACGCGATGTGCAACTCGTTGCAATGGAGCGTGCGGCATGGAGTGCTGGCTGCCGTGTTGGAGCTAGCTGGCAGCTGACGGTCGACGATGACCTCATCGAATCTGCCCTCGACACCTACCGCGACTGGCTCCATGCCCGCTCACAGTGCCCACACTGCAACGCAACCGGCTTACAGCGCAGCGATGGTACATATACCTGTCTTGCCTGCTTCACCCACTGGCGCGCCAACAGCGCCACTACCTGCCAACTCCGGCGTCATGTTGTAAAAAGCACGATAATATAACTCAGCCTTATTATCGCAGCAATCCTTGCACACTGCTCGCTACTTCGTCCTCACGAGCACAATGCGGGAGAATGTCGCTCAGGCAGCCATAGCAGCAATGCAAAGCCACCACGCAAGAAAACTGCAAACCCCCAGCGCCCAAAAAACACCTCCCAGCTATACGGGAGGTGTTTTAAGCAATGCCTGCGCCACCTCTAAGCAGCGAGTGCAACGTCCGATTGCGGAGCAGCCGCGACAGCATCATCGTCGGCCTTTTTGGTGCGGCGAGAGATTCGGCCGCCCTTAGCGCCAGCCACACGAGCAAGTTGTGGGTTGGCCGCAAAGCCGCCGGTGCGGCCATTCTTACCGCCCTTGGCGCCAATCTTGGCGTAGAAGTTAGGGTCTTTAGAGATGTTTTTTTGCGCAGCCTTCAGGCCGCCAGCTTTTGTTCCCGCCATAGGGTTACTCCTTATTTATATATTTATCAGAGGTACGTTGCCAGTGTAGGCCAGCAAATCCTCGCTACATACCATATATGATATGTATCATGATTTAAATATAGCATACTGTATATGTTTTGTCAACGTTTACATGAGCATTTTCAGATTGCATTATTGGTATTGCATTTAATACGCCTATGCTATATACTAAGTATTAGCTTTGGTTTGGGTCGTTTCCACCAAGGTCCACCACAACAATTCTCGTTTGCTGCGAGATTCGAGAATGAAAAAACAACCCTGCGCATACAGGGTTGTTTTTTGATATCTGGTACAGATTTCTATTCTTTTGAGACAGAGTCTCTTTCGCTTACATAGGACGAGTATAAAGTAGGCCTCTACTACCTAGCCAAAGGGTCGACACTGCACACGTCGACCCTCTAACACTTTGAAAAATAGGTATCAGTATCATTCCTCAACTTTCTTATTCTTAGATCCAACTACTCCGTCCATACGCCACACAGCCAAGCTGGCCAAGAGTGCGAGGCCGCAATGGGTCATCCTGCCGCTCCTTGGCATGGTTATGGCGCTGCCGAGCTACCTCGTACTGCACGAGCTGTGGATGGAGTATATTCATAACATTCATAGAATATGGCGATGCATCGCTTTGGGCTGGCTGAGTCTCATTGCTGCCATCATCCACCGCTGTGCCCGCCCCAAAGACCCCTATTGCATCCGGCGTAATAGTCAGCGCAGCCCGATGATTCCGTGGGTCGGGGAGCGAGACGGCTGGCTCGCCCAGCGTGATAAATCGCATATCTGCGAGGTTCGATATATCAATCAAGCTCATCTTGAGTGCATGACCCTCTGCTTTGCGCGGTATAGGCCCGCCATCGCTCTCGTCACAGAGGTACAGAAGTGCACGATTGTGCTGCATACTCACTGTTAGTGCATAGGGTGACTGTGCATCGTACAGTGTATAAATGGTATTTTCATCAGGCTGTGGCAATAAGGCTGCTTCTCGCGCAACATCAATCTGCGTACCAGCTACACCCGCAACAAGCATCTCTTGCCCATATGGGTTGTCTCCTACTGGTGGCTCGAGTATTCGTGGACGTCTCGCAATCTCCTTGTCATAATACAATACATCGCCCGCCGAATGAATTGGTGGCTCACCATAGCGGTATTCGATTGATGGTGGTTGTTGCTCTGTCATGAGAACACTCCTTTTTGGTTATGGTTATCACATCATCACTGCATTGCCATCAAGATACTCATGACCCACCAGCGGTAGTGCCTCACTCATCCAAGATACTTCAAGTCGCAGAGCAAGCACCCCTCTCTAGCGATTATACAATAGAATAGTACGTTTGTACCAAAAACGTTCTGAATTTTATAGAAAATGCACACTACTTTGGCAATTTATATATCAAAAACCAGCCTCATCGCTTTGATAGGCTGGTTTTGCTCGTTTCAATTAAAATAACGCTATTCTTGCTCGGCTTCTTCTGCCGACTTCAGTGCCTCAAGCCCTTCTAGCGTCCAGCCAATATAGCCAAGCGTTTGCGCCGCTTCTTCCGTCTTGCCGCTCTCATAGCTCTGACTGGCTTGCTCCATCAAGTATTCCGGGTCACGCTTCGCATTGTATTCGCGAAGAGCTTCTGGCGTTCGTGGGTATGATTCGGCGTGTTTGACTGGCATGTCGCTTCTCCTTGTTTTTGTTACTTAGGTACTCCATATAATACTCTCTCTCTCTAGATTTTGCAAGCAAGTAGCAAACTTCGCACCTATGACCACTGTTGAATCTATCGCCTTTTTCAATTCTATGTTACGTCTCACTGCACAAAAGGCACCAGCACGTTGATAGAAAGCAGTAGCGCATAGCCAGAGCCTCATCTGAAGCATATCAATACCACGCCTAAATAAACTATACTAGCAAGCATCAAGCTATTAATAAAAATCATTTCTAAAGATAAAAGCCACCCTATTCGGATGGCTCTTATATAATTCGGCACCGTGCTAGTTTCCCACTAAAAGCAGTATAATCGCCGCTGGGGAGCTTAACTTCTGTGTTCGGAATGGGAACAGGTGTTTCCTCCTCGCCATGGGCACCGAAGTGGGGGTTTAGACGCTTGGTTCCGATATATTTCCTCGGTGGGCCAAACCCCTGCTTCGATGTCCATCTGCACGGTATGATATGTACGTGTCAACGATTGACAGTGGTGATATACACCAATCACTAGTTAAGTCTACCTCATCCACGCCACCAATGCAAGCATTAGCATCGTAGACAAGGACATAAAAAGGCAATGGGGCGATTAGTATGCTTCGGCTCCATGCATTACTGCACTTCCACCTTGCACCTATCAACGTGATCGTCTTTCACGGCCCTCATAGGGAAATCTCATCTTGAGGTCAGTTTCGCGCTTAATATGCTTTCAGCGCTTATCTGGTCCGCACATAGCTACCGGACAATGCAGCAGGTGGCCACAATCCGTACACCAGAGGTGCGTCCACCCCGGTCCTCTCGTACTAGGGGCAGATCCTCTCAAATTTCCTAACGTCCATACCGGATATAAACCGAACTGTCTCACGACGTTCTGAACCCAGCTCGCG
>CAURVP010000029.1:0-10753 GCA_963528475.1 uncultured Candidatus Saccharibacteria bacterium
AGATACAGAACTGCAAATTGGCATGAAGAAAATGCAAGAACAGTTGCTTGGTGGTATGGCACTTGAGGAAGTAGATTGTCAGAAGGTGACGAGCGCGATTCGAGAAACTATAGCACCAGCCAAAGCAAATGATACCAAGATCATCACGGTGACCTCGCTGACTTGAATGATGCTTTCGATGTGCTTCTTGAGTATCGCAAAATGCAGGAGCCGCCCATAGAGCGTTTTTCGCCCGAAACCGATGACCCAGAATACCTAGCTTTTCTTAAAAAGATTACCGAGTGCAAAAGCGGCAGTGAGATGCATAGAATGATCATGGCGCGCAAAAGACTAGAAGGTCGTCCAGACTTAGCCTCCATCTAGTAGTTGTATTTCACTTCCGCAAAGGAGGCCTTATTAGCTAGAGTTGGTAGTGAAGTAGTTTTACGTGATAATGCAGTACTACTTAACACTTGCTGTATAACTGAAAAGATATCTCTGCAGATTTATCAACCACGTTTGTTATCAGGATAATCACATCGCTATTTTCAATGAATCTGCAGAGGTGGGTGATACATACTAACAATACGAAACGCCCATGCTAGCCCAAGTGCGCCAACGATAATCAATATACTTATAGCTATCTCTACCTGCTTGTAATGCCACACGTGAAAGCGAGGAATGGTAGCAAGCGTCGCGACAAGGAAGCTCAGTGCTATGGTTATTGAGGCGGGAATGAATCCACGTCCAGCCTGGAAGGCAAATGCGCCCATTAAGAACGTTGCTGAGCCATAGATGATGCGCGAAATAGGCCTACTACCACGGCCAAGCCATAGCACACCAGCTGCAAAGCAGGCTGCATCCATACTGAAAATTATGGTAGCTGCCCAAACTGGATCTATTCGTGTGTAGTGAGTCGTAGGGTAATTGACTATATATGATATCGCCTCTGATATCAGCGCAACAATGACAAAGATTAGCCATAGCCGTACCATCTGCTTGGTGCGACGCACTGGTATATTTTGTGGTTGCTGGACGTGGGTGGATGATGTACTTGTACTCATAATCTTTCCTCTTGTGCTATAATAGCTTCTTAATTTGAAGGCGGTGCAACATTACTCTCTTTCTTACTGGCACTAGCATGCTGTTTATCTACATTCCACTCAATTCAGCAAACTCATAGACAAACGCCCCGCTGCTCGGTGAAAAACAAAATACATCGTTGGTGCGATGACTCGACGAATAGCGTGCCACGCAGCGGTTGTCGCTGCTGATGGCTGCTCGAGCTTGATCACTAAACTTCTTTGGTGGAATAGTGTGATTACCAAGGATAGCGGTGTCTCTGAATACCGACTCAGGGTGAGGGAGGTTGTCTCCGTAATGGTACCACTCTGAGCACCCATGTGGGCAATCAGTAAAGGGCTGCATACTCAGTAGGCGATCGCGCGTCGCTTTGTCGGTGATGGTGCCAATAACCATACCATTATTGCCATCCCAGCCGTCTATGGCATACCCCGACTGATAGCTCACATCCATATGGCGAATTGCATCGTGATCGAAGCGCCCATAGAAGATTGTCGTTGTGAAGCTACCAATCGTCCCCTCATACAGCCACCAGCCAATCGCCGCAACGACGAACACGCCAAGAATAAGGATTGGTATAGAGATTTTGTCGAGAAGGAGTTTACGCATACTGTTATTGTAAACTACTATTGTAAAATATGTCAATTTATACCAAAAATACCTCTGCACGCAGAGGTATTTTGATGTGCGCCGAGTAGATTAGTCAGTGACTTCCACGCCCATGCTGCGAGCAGTACCCGCCACCGTCTTGATAGCTCCTTCGAGACTAATGGCGTTGAGTTGCTCCATTTTTGCCTGAGCAATCTCCTCAAGCTGCGCTCGGGTGATCGTCCCAACCTTGTCGCTGTGTGGCTTGCTACTACCCTTCTTGATACCGATCGCAGCACGGATCATATCATCAACGGGCTGACCGAGGCTGCGCCATGCAAAAGTGCGGTCCTCAAACACTTGGATATGAACAATAACATCCTTACCCATATCTGCCTTGGTGGCGTCGTTGAATGGGTTGATGAAGTCCATCATATTCAAGCCCCACTGACCAAGTGTGCTACCAACGGGTGGCCCAGCGGTGGCACGGCCAGCTGGAATACGAAGCTTCAGGTTGCCGATAACTTTTTTTGCCATTATATTTCCTTTTACTCAATTACTACTGGTATTGAGTGCGTAACGTTGTTATTATAGTGGATCGCTCATGCAAATGCAAACCGCGTGCGAGGCTTATACCTTCTTGACCTGCAGCGCATCAAGCTCAACTGGTGTGTCGCGGCCAAACATACTCACCATCACCTTGAGCTTGCCCTTGGTGGTATCGATCTCACTCACGGTGCCATCAAAGTCTTTGAATGGCCCATCAATGATACTGACCACTTCCCCTTCGCTAAAGTCAATCTGATGCTTGGGGTCTTCCACGCCCATGCGTTTCTTGATCTTCTTAATCTCAGCCTCGCTTACAGGGGTTGGCTCGGTGCCGCTCCCCACAAAGCCTGTGACGCCAGGCGTATTGCGTACAATATACCATGTCTCGTCGGTGAGCTTCATCTCGACCAAGACATAGCCTTGGAAAATCTTAACTTCAACGACTTTGCGCTTGCCATTTTTGATCTGGATCTGCTTCTCCTTAGGGACGATGGCATCAAAGATTTTGTCGGCCATATCAACGGCCTGAATGCGCTGGCGGATACTATCGGCTACCTTCTCTTCGTAGCCACTGTAGGTGTGGATGGCGTACCATTGCCGTGTGCTGTCGTAGCGTTTTTTTGTCATTGTCTACCTCCCCAGGATAATTTGAAATAGATATTTAAATGCAGCATCGAGCAGCAAAAGCGTCGCACTAAACACTGCAATAAAGCCAAGTAGTGCACCAGACATTTTCCATGTCGTTGCGCGATCGGGCCAGCGCACCATACGGAGCTCATACCAGGCTCCAGCAAAGTAATTGCGAATCGCTGAGAATGGGCCACGGCGCTGACGCTTTGGCTTAGTTGCTTTTGGTTTTTTGGCCTCGGTTTTGGCTGATGCCACAGAGGTTGTCTTTTCTTTTGACGTTTTGGTTTTGGTGGGCGTGGTGTCTTGCGCGGTGATGCGCGTCACGCGGTTGGTTGATGATTTTTTGCTTGGTTTCGCCACAGCATACTCCCCAAATTTAATAGCCTGTCTTTGCAGGCTGTCAAGCCCTAGTGTAGCGCGCTATAGCGAGGGTTGTCAAGGGTAAACCATGGTTTTGCATTGTACTTCTGCTATTACTCATGACAGATTTAGGTACACATACTTGTCTATTCTCCAAAGGGAAATATATCACTAAGGGTTCGTATGTTTGTCGTGTGTCGTCTGCTGTGCAGCTGGTAGTGCAAAGAAGAAGGTCGAGCCATGATTAAGCTGACTGGTGAACTCGATGCGCGTACCGAGCTTGCGAGCGAGCTTGGCAGCAATGTAGAGACCAAGGCCAGTGCCGCCAGTTTCGCGAGTGCGGTAGTCTTCGCTGCGCCAGAAGCGTTCGAGGATGTGTGCTTGGTCACTCTTGCTAATGCCAATGCCAGTGTCGCGCACAGCGATGATAATGCGATTGCCCTTCTTGCGCGCACTGAGGTGGACCTCTCCTTCTTTGGTGTATTTGAGGGCATTAGAGAGGAGATTTTGGATAAGCTCGCGTACATATAATGAGCTTGCGACAACATGGCCCAGCCGCGGCGATGTCTCGAGCGTGAGAGCGAGCTGCTTTTTGGCAGCCTGGGAACGATACTGATGGTAAAGATCATCCATGAGCGCACGGACATTAAGCAGCTCTGGCATGTCGGCGGCGCCACGCTCAGCCTGTGCAAGGGTGCTCAGGTCATTAACCATCTTTGCTAAGAAGACGATTTGCTCGTGGGCTGCATCAAGGTGATCTTTGAGCGTGTGCTGTGGCATATCGCGCCGGTGGAGCATAAGCTGGATATTGCTGAGTGCCCCCTCGGCTGCCGTCAAAGGAGTGCGAAGCTCATGGCTCACCACGCTAATAAACTCATCGCGCTCTTCTTCAAGCGATTTCTCTTTCGTAATATCGCGCAGGATGAGGACGTAGCCATCGCTTGAATCACTCATTGTATTGAGCGCACGTATTGGAGAAAATATGATACTAAGACGGAGCATCTCGCCCGATACTTCCATCCACACATCATCGCGTGTTTGCGTAACGGTTGCAGCGTGAAGCAGCTGGGTCAGATAGACTGGCTGCTTGGCACTATCGCGCAGCGGGAGGATGGTATCGATTAACTTGCTATGTGGGCTTGTATTGGTATCAAGTAAATCGAGCGTTGCGGCGTTGTAGAGTTGGATAGTGCCTTGCTGGTCGGTTGCGATAATAGCGGTCGCGAGATTGTTGATAATCGTTAGAAGCCGATCGTGCTGCAAGGTCATTGCCTCGCGACTGGTATGCAGTGCCGAGCGGTAGAGATTGTGGCGATATGCAAGGGCAACAATGACCACACCGAGCATAAAGGCCATCAACGTTGTTGTGGTAATATCAACAATACTTTGTGGCGTCAGCCAAAATGCATCAAGTGCTGCTGTAATAAAAAGCACGAGTGCACTGAGCAGCCACCCAGAAAAGCCAGCATAGGCAAAAGCCGCCAGCATAAACAGCGACCACGCACAGGTAAACGGCACTGCTACGCCAGAGATACTGAGCAGATAACTCGCAGCGAGACCATGATACAAGACGAGCTGCCACGCTCGTTGCTTATTTGTCTGCGACGGACGGAAACAGGTGTAGAGACCAAGAGCAAGCCAAGTGCTGGCTGCTGCATAGAAAGACCATTCACCTGCCCCAGGAATACGCTGCATTGCATCAAGACCGAGGAGCTTGCTATACGCGAAAAGTAGAAGCTGAAAGACAACTCTGCTGACTCGCACAACAGTACTAGTTTGGCTATTGGTAGCGTATGGTGACACGCTTCTAGTATACCTGGAGTATGATGATAGGCACAAGCGTTTTGTGTGACATTTGCTTATGTTATATCATGGGTGTTTTGTGCTTAAGCCGCTGCCGATGTGATCGGTAGTGAGGATCATACTGCTCTACCAGCCCCCAAAAGGCTGACGAGTGATTCATGTGGTGAGTGTGGCAGAGCTCGTGGATCAAAACATAATCAATCAGCTCATCGGGGAGTTTCATGAGCGCAATATTAAGGCTAATTGTGCCTGTGCTGCTGCAGCTTCCCCATCGAGTACTTGCATGGCTGAAGCGAATACGCTGGTAGGTTGAGTTGGTGTGTGCAGCAAGCTCGTGGAGGCGCTGTGGCAAGTAGGTTTTGGCCTCGCGGCGCAAGATGGTTGCAACTTCTCGTCGGATGGCACGCTGAACGGCTGGCTCGTCTACGGTGTGCTCTGGTGGGAGAGAGACGAGCAACTTTTGCCTTGCGATGCGCACAGTGGGCCGATCAACCATCTGTGTGCGGATGATAGCGATCGAGTGATGTTTACCAATTATCTCTCCGTCTTGATAAACATGTGCAGCGCGCTGGCGCAGGAGTTGGCGGAGTGCTTGACGATGGGTGGCAATGCTATGGCGGATGAGGAAGAGTGGTGCATGCCGCGGGGCATTGGCACGGAGCTGGCCATTTGGCGTAAGACGCATTGTGATGGAACGCGCCTTGGCGCTGCGCTTAATATCGATATCACCAAACTCATCGTCGTGGAGCGTAGAAGACATAGATAAAAGCCTCCCTCCTTTTAGCCAAGATGTTATTTTATTGTACAATGTAGCGTGCCGAGCGAATTTGCCCTCGCCGTGGGGCGCTTGACATAGCGCGCACTGGGTGGCTGGCTGGTGCCGGTGGTGGCACTTGAGTGCGCTGCTTTGCTACTGGTGGAGCTGTGGCTGGTGCTTTGCTTGGTAGAGCTTCGTCCTCGGTTTGTTGATCGATTTGCCTTAAGAAGGTCAGGGCAGCATGGGACTGTGATGAATACGGGTGCTTGCCGCTGATGACAAAATAGAGCTCGCCAGCGGTAGGTTCACTAAAGCGCCGTACGCAGTAATCAAATGCCTCACGTGAGAGCCGCTGGTTCTTGACACTTCGACTCCGGGCTGTTGTTACATCCGTTTGGACCCAAATAATCACTGGCCGATACCCTTCGCTCCGTGCCCAGCGGACAAATTCACTTCGGCGAGCCCGGGTGTTGCTATCGCCTTCGTATAAAAAGGGTTGCTTGGTCTTAGCGATCTCTTGTAAAAATGTCTTCCCTACTACTGCCGCGGCTGCATCGTCTTGGCAGTAGCCTGAGAGCTCGTTAATATCAATAAAGGGTGAGCCAAAGGCCTTGGCAAACTGAGCGGCAAAAAACGTCTTGCCGCTACCGGGCAAGCCAACCATGAGTATTGCAAAGGGCCGAACTGGAGGCGTTGGTTGCATGTATTTTATTATAGCAGACTCCGCGTGGCGTGAGGGATTTTTAGCATAAACGAATCAATAGTTACTTTGCAATAGAAAATTCTTCCGGTTTGGCTATAGATTTGATATACTAATAGATAGTAACAGAGGGGCATAGTACAACGGCTAGTATAACGGTCTCCAAAACCGTAGATTGAGGTTCGATTCCTCATGCCCCTGCCACAATAGTATTCAACCTCCCCGACGGAGGTATTTTTTGCCTAAAGGAGTGATATACTGGAGTTATGTCAGCCCATGATGCTATCACCCACCGCGTTAAGCGTGTCGTGCGGCAGGTTTCGCCAGCAGCTTTTGCGGAGCGTTCGGCTGCGCGCAAGATAGTGCAGCAGTTTGCCGAGCAAGCTGGCTTAATTTATTTTGGGACAATCAACCCGCGAGATGACGACTACCACCCAATCCGCGGCTACACTATGTCGACGACCCATCGCGATAGGTACTATAGCGTGGGTAATATTCGCGGCTATAATGTCACACTTGTGTCGCGGCGAGATATGGTGCGCATTGCTAATAGCCCCAAGCCCTCGCCTCAACAGTGGCTGATAGCCGCGGTAGATATGTACACGCGCCGTGATGTACCGTATATGTTTATTGGCCGGCAGGGTAAGATTGCCAGCTACCCGAGTTACAAATTGCAACCACTTCGGCTTGGGATGTTTGGGCCGCAACCAGAAGAATTTATGCAGAAATATACGGTGTATGGTGAGCTTGGGCGAGCAGTCGAGATAGAACGCTACCTCACGCCTGATGTAGCATCGGTGATAGTGTCGCATTTTGATGATCTCAGTATTGAGATCTCGAGCGGTGTCCTCTATATCTATGCTGCTATGGCAACGCCGACGATGGAGCTGCTTGACCGGATGGTTTCTGACGGTCTATGGCTAGCAGCGACATTCGACGTGTTTGCCGAGCAGCTTGCCACTGCACAGGCTGAGCGCCATGCCACTATTCACCAGGGGTATCGCCATAGATAGTCTTGAGCACTGAAATCTGAGCGATAGTTTCCATACCCTTCCCCTCTTCTATCTTTTAAGAATACAGTAAGAAGTAATGCTACTTAAAGCCTTATCACTTACGCTGGTGATTAAGCATTTGCCAGTTGCCAGGTCTAGTGGTAGTCCTTTAGGAACATCACCCAAATAAAATAGTGAGTAAAAACTGACGCAGAAAAACAAAGACTACAGGTAGTAACATGTAAACAATCGATCAAAGAACCGCATCGGTAGCTATACTAACCTTTGCAATTGATCGCTGACACGAAAAACAGCATTCGTGAGTGAATGCTGTTTTTGATTGTTATTGCGGTAAGACTAGCCTTTGCGCGGTTTGACCTCGTTACGGCCGAGCGATTTCTTTGTCTCAGTGTAGGTAGCATGCCGGCGAGCGATTGGGTCATACTTGCGCAGAACAAGCTTATCTGGAGTATTCATCGTGTTCTTACGTGTTACGTAGGTACGGTGTTTGGTGAGGTTGCTCACAAGAGCAATAATCTTTCGCTTGGTATTGTTCTTCTTTGCCATTTCTTTACTCGTTAGATTTTATAAAACATCTTGGTTGATTATAGCATAGCTCATGGTGTAATGCTAGTGGCGATGAGGATTTGCTATTCAGCAGCGGCATAGGTTGCCCAGTTGGCCTGCTCGTCAGCACTGAGCGCTTGGGCCTCGGCAACAACCGTAGCAAGCTGCGAACTGCTCACCGTGAAGGTCTCGCCACTGTCAATTTCATCACGCTGCCCCATCAAGGCTACCAAGCGGTTCTCAGCGTATGCAGCCTGCGCAGGGTTAAGCTGCTGAGCTTGATGATGACTCTTGATGAGGTGCCGTGCCAAAAGCGACTGTGAGTCGCCATCTTGGGCAGTCAGTATGATTGGCTTTTGCTCTGATGTGGTAGCCCGGTTCTTCTTCTCGGAATGAGCTGGAGTGTGCTGCGCTTGCGATTGGCTAGAAGTAGTTGCTGGGCGGTTAGCCTGCTTCTTGTCTGTATTGCCGCGATTATCACGTTGCTGCTGCGGCTGTGGAGCAGTTTGCGCAGGGCGGTGCGGAGCTTCTTGTGGTTGCTGAGCTGGGATCATTGCCACGACATATGCGAGTGGCACTGTAATAAGCAGTAGGACAATTGCCGCGAGACCAGTTGCATATTGACGAAGTGCGCTCGATGGAGCGGGTGCGTGATGGCGAGTGAGTGTAACGAGCGCCCATAGTTTGCTCGTGAGCGCGAGGCTACCAGCGATAGGAAGATAGAGTGGCAGGAGCCATAGGTCGCGTGGGTGATGCTTAAGGTGTGGAATATTGCGCACGGCCTGCCATATAAGCCAGCCAAGCACGAGCCCAAGGATCGTTACACTGCTCCAGAGCGTTGCAGTAGTCGCTGCCCCAGTCAGAGTACTGTATAGGTTGTTGACGAGCGTGCTACTAAGCACGATCAGCGCCCCAAGATAGAGCAAGCTCGCAAAACAAAAGCCAATGTGCGTAAGCCAGATAAGTAGCCCTGCTCGCCAGATACGTGCGTGCTGATGCCAGAGTTGCCAATAGGCGGCGCGACTCAGCTGGGTATAGCTGCTTGCAATCCGGTAGAGCTCTGCCGGGTGGTTGATCTGCGTGAGAGCACTGTGCTGGTAGGCTGCATGGTGTTGTGAAGGCAGAGACAGTGCGATACTTGATGGATGATGCGCGGCACATGGCTGTGCCTCTGCACTGCTCTGGGTAACGTGCTTAAGCAGCTCAAGCCGAATGGCAAAGGTGTCACTCGTTATAGCATAAGCCTGGCCTCGGCGGCTCTGCATGGGCAAAATAACACGCTGCTGCATATCGAGGAGCCAACTGCCGATTCGCTGAGAGAGTGTCGCCCCACCAGTATATTGTTGGCGGCCACTGACGAGCCCAATAGTTGGCTCGGCAAAGGGTAAAAGGAGGTTAATTGTCGATGTTGTCCAGCGCGCACGTGGGGTTGTGACAATCACAAGACTTACACGCCGCACTTTTTCAATCAGTGAGGCAAGCTGCGCATCATAACTCATCATCTCAGGCTGCTCGACCACCGTTGTTGCATATTCTTTGGCGATTGCTCGGAGAGATTGGTGAGCGCGCGAAGCGTCGTTAATCGAGACGAGTAGCTGAGTTGGCTTGCTATGCTCTTTGATGCTAGCCAGGCAGCTCTCGAAAACTTCCGGGTCTTCATCATCAGCAACAACCAAGACTGCGTATTTTTTGCGAAGAGTTGCGGTGTAGGTTTTATTCTTGCGAGCACTCGCCACGCGGAGCCACCAACTCAGGACGATCATGAGAAATATCACCCCTCCAATCCACCAACGATACCTGTCGATTACTTCCATACACTGTATAAAACCAGCCATTGCCATAGACTCCTCTTTATTTAATGGTTATCCTTATTCTAACACGAAACTTTATCGTACAAACACTCTATCGACAAGAGATTGCTCGAACGATAGATAATATGTATTGTAGCCACGAATGCCCCCATTTGTCAATGGATTCTAGGAGAATATATGTATAGACGTATCATAACCTCCCCAATTGTGACATTGAGTATGGCGCAAAAAGCCCAGTTATAGATGCTATATGAGGTAGGCTGACCACTGGTAGAACCTGGCACGCTCTATAGACGAAGCAGCGAAGAGTAAGGGTAAGTGTGCTGGCAGAATGAGCGCACCAAGAACCAAATCAGTAAGGCTTGCTGGTACGTACCTCGTATGGTAGAATACCAAGTAATGCCGCGATAGCTCAGTTGGTAGAGCGCATCCATGGTAAGGATGAGGTCTCGGGTTCAAGCCCCGATCGTGGCTCCATGGCTGAATTTGTTGATCACCCCATTGCTGGGGTGATCTTTGTTATTGACCGATAGTGAGGGTAGTGAGGATGTTTTTCGCTCGCTGAAATATATGGCGAGAAGCCCTCTTCCTTGCCGAGTACTATCAGAAACGAGTTTAGACCGGCCGACGGTGACGTGGTAGCCGATAGACACGACCCATTGGGGTTGGTGCTTGGTGACGGCTTAGCTGCGGAGGAGTGACTTCGGATAAGCCATAAGCTGCCGCTGCAGTTATTGGATGGTCGTCTCTATAAGACTCAATTGATGATCGTGGAGTACAGTATAGACCAAGTGGATAGTCGCACCGGGTGATCGACCGAGGCCCACCACCGAGAGGACTCGACTTATCGTAGGAGCGAGTAGTAAATATGCTAATAAAGTCGATTTGTTTTTCTCTTATGGTTGACGACATTAGTGAGTTACCTGGCCTATAC
>CAURVP010000030.1:0-10054 GCA_963528475.1 uncultured Candidatus Saccharibacteria bacterium
CAACCATGCAGCCCGACCCACTGCTTGGCACCGGCGAAATCGGCTACATCGTCACTAACCTCAAGACCACGCGTGAGGCGCGGGTGGGGGATACGGTGACGCTCAAGAAATACTTTGAGTAGTTATAACATAGTGGTATAGTTTATCGTATGATAGCTGCGATAAAAAAGTACGACACATTCATCGGTGTCTTGTTTGCTGGCCTGATTATACTATTCATCGCCGTGGCATTTACTGTTCCGAGTTTTTGGGATTGGCTGTGGCAGCGGCACCATAATCAGCTAAGCTGGTATATCCGTCCGTTATTCTTGATACCGTTTTGCTGGTTCGCCTATCGGCGGAGCTGGGCAGGGATAATGATGGTGATATTACTCACCTTGACCAGCATGGGGTGGTTTGCTGCGCCCAGTGAAACGAATTTACAGGTGCAACAGTTTTTGCAAGTTGAGCAGCAGTATCTGCAGAGTGAATGGACATTTGGTAAGATTTTCCTCACATTGCTTATACCATTATCCTTTAGTGCTTTAGCAGCGGCATTGTGGTGGCGAAATATCTGGCTGGGTGTGGCAGTCATGGCGTTCATGGCTGCCGGTAAATTACTATGGAGTATAACTTTTTCTGGTGAAGCTGGTCTGGCGGTGATTGCCCCTGCGACAATTGGATTTGTTTTATGTAGTGGCTGTTTGTGGTTGGCTATGATGTTGTCTCGCCGTCGTATTTCTAGGGTTAAGAAAAAGAATTTCATTAAGAAAGGGTCAAATAGGTAAGGTTATTATTCATATCTTATCAACCATGTCGTTACACCAACTGCACAAGTGGCGCACGCAGTCATCACAAATACTCCTCGACCACCCTCGGTTCACCGTCGCAGAAGACACGGTAGAGCTACCAAATGGAAAGATAATCCGCTATATCCATTATCCCTACCATGGGCATGGTGGAGTGATACAAGCACACTCAGCCAGGACTACCAGCACAAGTAGCATGTAGATACTTTTTATGGTATATTGGCAATATGCCGCACCACGATTTACCCCCTATTTCACCAATGGAAGAGCCGGACCGATCTAATTTTGAAGCCCAGCCACCCCAGCCTGCTGCCAAGCGTAAGTATGGGCGGGCGGCACTACGCGCTATGTTGCAGCGCCTTACAAGGAGCGAGTCCCACCAGACTCCGATTGAACCAATTAGGCGTGAGCCTGATACACCAACTACCGAGCCTCAGCTTGCTGCTCGGGAAGGTGCGGACCGCCACACGGTGGCTGTACCGCAGCGCTCCGCGTTTGACCTACCAGCGGGGGCGCGGGAGTCCCGTGATGAGGCTACCCCACATATACCAAATCTTGATGAAATACGGCAGTATCTTGATCAGTACCAAAAGGGGCTAGATTTGGCGGATAGGATTGCACGTCTATCTGAGCCAATTGATATGGACGAGCTTGCCCCTGGTATCAGCCACGAGCAGCTGGCGCAGTCACTGCTGGATAGCGGCCAGCAAGGTATAGACTTTCTAAGCGGTGGTATTGCACATTTTCGGGATTTAAGCCCGCAGATAGCTGAACAATTATATCAACATGGGCATAGCCCAGACGTATTGCGGGGTTGTCGGTTCGGCGCGTTTGATGATGATAATTTTGACAAACAACAACTGGCCGACCAACTGATAGAAGATGGCCGCTATAGTGATCTCTTAGATCAAGCAGATGTTTTCCCGCCAGACATGATTGATAAGCAGGCAATTATCGATCGGGCATTTGCTGACCAGCGGACACTAACTCAGGAGTTGATGTATTACAGGCATTACGTGCCAGAAGCTGGCCAGAACGGGTTTATCAAGCGGCTTATTGACCGTGATGAATCGAGTGCGGGGATCGTGGCAATGAATTTGTGGCAGATTAGCAGCAATCATATAGATAGTAGCATCGCGAGCCATTTGATTCAGGCCGGTGACATTATGGGCGTTTTATGCCAGATTGATCGATTTGATGGTATTGACCACCAGGCAATTGCCGAGCAGGCTTGTAGTGCAGGATATACCCAGCGCCTACTTGGGGACTTGATTTATTTCCCGAATGGGAGCTTGAATGTTGATTTAGCCGAGCAGCTGCTTGCAACCGAGCATGGGTACGAAGTAGCCTATGCGCTCCGTAAATTTGATGACCCAGACGGTAAGGTTGCGGCCCAGCTGCTTGGCCAGTCTATCACGTATTTGAATGAAATCCCGCGTGCTATGCAGAGCCAGCTGAAGAATAGCCCGGCCGTGCGCCAGGTACTAGCGGAGCACCGTGATAGCGATATCCAGGCGATCCTCCGTAGCCAGGACCAAGGCTTACTGAGTAGCTATGCTGCTATTGCTGGCGATGACTTACCCCCAGCAATGCTACACGCCAGGGATGTGTTCGGTACGGTAGGTGTGGCAGGGACACGCATTGCTAATATGATCCTGAACGCCCAAGCCCCCACCGATTACATGAAGAGTCTTGGTATTACCGAGAGCGGCCTGGCTGGTATTGACCAAATGAAGCAGCAGGTGAGTGAGTTCCTGGCAGAGTTCCAGGCTGGGGATATTAGCCCCGAGCGGGCCCATCAGCTTGAAAAGTCAGCGATTCTACGCGAGGCACTCATGAGCGTGACGGGCTACCGGGAAAGCACATGGGGGAGTAACAGCGGCAATGAACTGCGCCAGAAAATTGACTACCACAACAGGGCGGTCGAGGACGGCCGGATTGCGCCGCTTAAGCCTGGTTACGCAGTCAGCGCAACCTACGAACTAACCACCGTTAAGGCAAAGAAAGAGCGTGTTACCTGGACACAAGATGCCACCGAACGCTACCAGCTGCTGCATAGTGATATGCAACAGGCAGCCCGTATGGCGGGCCAGCAGGGTGGGATTCGCTGGGCAATGGAAGATTTACGCCAGGCGATTGATGGCGTTGCCGATGGACTCGCCAGTCAGCTAGAGGCAATTGATGCAAATGACCCCAAGGCAGAGTTTAAGCGCCAGAATCTTGAGCAGCGCCTCGGCAAGTTAACGGCCTACTTGCAGCAGGTGGATGATAACGAATGGGTGGATGGCAGCCGGTTTGTGCTTGAATCGCCGGCCGATGCAACGCGGGCCTTTAGCGAGCTTTACCCCCACAAAGAACTGCATGGTCAGCTGCGCCGCTTGGTGTTTGCCTGGGCTATGCGTAAGGAGCCGGTCCACGCGGAAATCGCGCGTGATCTTTCCCCAGAACCAACGCTTGATTCTATGAGCAACATGCGTGAGTTTGTGGAGCATATCGTTAACCAAGAAACCTACGGCAACTACTTTAGTACCAAAAAGCAGGCCGAGCAGTTTAAGCAAATGAACAGCACCAAGGCGCTGGAAGAAGCCATGCAGCGCTACCAGCAGCAAGCCGACCGTACCGGCACAACGAAGCTGCAGTTTATTCCTACCCGCGGGCTGCTGATGGAGATGTCGGGCCAGATTGCTGATGCCTGCTGGGCGGACCAGTACCAATCGATTGCCGAAACGCTACCGAACTTTACCGCTGTGCTTATGAAAGCCCGCCCTGGCCAGGCGAACGAGCGCGTGGTTGGCGCCGGTATGTTAATTGAAACCGAAGATACCGCCACGGGCGAAAAGGTACTGCTGATGCGTGGTCTTAACCCAACCGAAAACTATATTCACAAGGTAGATGTGGGCGATTTTTACCAGGCAGCAACAGATTACGTGCGCCAGCAAGCTCAAGCGATTGGTGCCAAGCCTGCTATTGTGATTGATAACCATACTGGCGGAGCAGCGACGACGCGGCCAACCCTCTTTGGCTATATGAGTGCCGAGCGCCGTGAGTTGCAGCGCATCCCGGTACCGTTCAAAGATACTGAGTTTAACGGCTATAACGTCAGCGGCGATAGCTACGCCCTGTAAGTACATAGAGCGCTCGGGCCCCGTTTGTGCGGGGAGCCCAGGCTGGTAATTTAGGTCGCCGCAGCTGGCCGGGCGCTCTGGGTGCGGCTAGTATAATGCACGAGCACAATCACCAGCCACAGGCTAAAGGCAATCAGGCCCACAAAGCCACCAAACCAGCGGTGCCCAATTAGGTAGCCATGGGTGTTAACGCAGTGGGTTAGGAGACTAATGGCAAGCACATCACCAAGCAGTGTAAACATATTCAGGGCAGAAATAAGCGTGGCTTTGTAGGTGTGTCTCGTGGTGCTGAGGATTTTGGCCTGCAGCACAATTGGGCGCACGCGTGTATAAGCAGTAAACAGCACGACTGCAGCGATGGCAACTGGCGGCCAGCTGCTTGCCCCCATCAGTGCAATGCTAGCCGCCATAATAACCCCATCCACCCAGTAGAAGGCAAGAGGCTTGAGCTTATCGAACCAGTACGCGTACCAGCCAAGCAGTGCACCACCGATACTGCCAACGGCGGCAATCACCCCAAACCACTCCACGCCGACACCAACGTGCTGGAAGAGGAGTTCGCGGTATTCTGTACCCTTATTCGAAACACCAGCCAGGAAGCCAGCAAATACAAATAGTGCCAGGTTACGAGGGGTAATGATGGCTTTGGCTGCCCCCATAGGGCGCTTTGTGCTACCTGCATCTTGGCGCGGTGGGTGGGCAAAGCTAAATGCTAAGCACACAGTAGCCGCCAGCGATAGAAACCCTAGTATAAAGGGCAGCGTATGGTGGATTTGGTAGGTAAGAGGAATCAGGATAATCAGCACTGTGTTGCCAACCAGGCCATAGGTTTGGGCGCGGCCCATCACCTTGGTATAGTCGCGCCCGCGGCCGAGCGCCACCAGGGTATCGTGCATAAAGGCTTCTACTGCACCCGATAAAAAGGCATACCCACCAAAGAATAAGAGCGAGGCTAGTAGCCCGCCCCAGAAAGTTGGCAGAAAGGCATAAAAAAGCGGTGATGTCACCGCGATACTTGTACCCAGAATGATTGCCCGGCGGTTACCAAAGGTATCGGCCACGTAGCCAGCTGGCATTTGTAGCAGCGCCTGCACAATAGAAGAAATAATCACCATAAGAGCCAGCTCATCGAGGCTGACTTTGCCAACGTTGACCAGCTGTACCGTTATAAGTGGTAGGTATACGCGCTTGGTAAAGATGCGAAACCATGAGTATTTGACGATATTGCGCTCTAGTAGGGCTTTGCTGGTGACGTTGCTGTGTTGCTGCATGTGGTTCCTCCGCTTATGTGCCGGTTCATATCATAGAGCATGGTTGCTGATGCGTCAAATAAAATGTACCGTAATAATTACTACAGGTAATGTGTGTATGAGTAAAGCTATGTGGTGTATGCTATTAATGAAGAGGTTTTGATCTTGTGATTAACAAACACTACTTTAATCTAAAACACAAAACGGCGCTTACTAATATGGATGAGAGTACGCGCTACATCGTGCAGCTGATAGCAGATATCCTTGAAAATAGGGATAGTTTGCCGCTGAATGCGTTGGGTGAACATATCGCTCTTGTAACAATTCCGCGCTGTGATTGGGATAAGCTCCAGCGCCAGTACCCTTTCTTAGGTGAAATAGCCGAGCTAGCAGTGGACTTGAAAGCAGCGGATGATGAATGGGAGGCTCAAGAAATATTTCAGCAAATAATCAATAAGTTTGCTTATTTGATAAATCGTAACGTTGCTTGTTACCCACAAATGACGTACCGGCAAGCGGTTGAACACTGTAAGTATTGGGCGGATCAGATTCGATCAGATGGGATTGATGTATTAACCACGGACTACAGCGCGGCTATTGGTGTGTCGGACCAGCTAGCGTATCCACTAGACATGCAGGTATGGATTAGCGCCGAAAGACACCCGCTTATGTATAAAGTGTGCGACTATGCTGGTATTGTCGACAGCGACCATACTAACCGGCCAGCGTGGGAAACACTGCTGAGGCTGATTGACCAGTTGTAACGAGTAGCTGTACACCCTCGTCAAAACACGCTATTATAGCTATATGCCACACATTATACTTGAGTGTTTATTCTAATGGTATGTCACATACAAATATATATCTGGGTGGTACTGATGAACAACTCGGATATATGGGAACAGGAATTTTTGATAAATACTCAGCGGATGTTGTTTGGCAGTATTGCGTGATTTGCGCAGGGCTATTATTAGTCTGCCGAACAGTGTTAAACCTAAAAATGTTGTTGTGTATGGTGGCGGGGTAAATATTAAATTTGCCAGAGATGTGATACGTAATGCCTGCAAGGGTATGAATGTCTTATTTATGGACGGCGACGCGACACTGCTTGGCTGTGCAAAATTAGGATATACTAATGTTGCGGGGTGGTGTTGGGTCTGAGAATGTCCTAAAATAATACTATGAATCAAGAATGGAACGTTATAAGTCAAAAGAAGTTGGTCGACTCACCGTGGTACAAGCTCAATATTGAAACCGTCAGACTCCCGTCAGGCAAAGTCCTCGATGATTATTACGTGCGAGAGGGTATGAACGCCGTTTTGATCGTTCCACGCACTCATGAAGGCAAATTTTTACTGGTGCGTCAGTATAAACACGGAGCGCAGCAAAGTGTTATAGAATTTCCTGCGGGTAAGATCGATGCGGGTGAATCTGCTTTAATTGCTGCAAAAAGGGAATTATATGAAGAGACTGGAGGTACCTCCAGTCTCTTTGTAGAGGGACCTACATTTTTTGAGGACCCTACGAATAGCCGTGTCAAGATAGCGATCGTCTTTGCTGATAATGTCACTATAAAGCATAGGCAACATCTTGACGATAATGAGGATATTGAAGTAATACAGCTAACAACTGACGAGCTACGAACTATGCTTATGAACAATGAGCTATCTGTGGCAGCGTCCGTAGCAGCAGGTTGGATAGCGCTAGAGAGGAGATGGTAACATGAATACATACGAGTCTACGAGTCTGGGACAATAACCCGAGTGTCTGTTAAGGGTGGCCTACCTGACAATGCAAAAGTAACTCGTTTCGGCGACGTAAAACATCTCTTTAGTAATTTAGAAAATACCAGCTATAGAGATGATGATATTGTGTATTTTGTAGAGAGGGTTGCAGCTGCGTCAAATAAAATGTTCCGTAATAATTACTACAGGTAATGTGTGTATGAGTAAAGCTATGTCGTGTATGCTAGGAATAGCTGCGGCAATCCCGCCGCAGCGTCGTTCTTTTCATAGGGTAGGTGATACAAATGGCACGAGATGCCGAACTGGACCGTTTGCACGCAGCCCAACAGCGCGCATTTGAGCGCAAGCAGGAAGCGTACCGCGCACAACAGAGTGCGTGGGAGCGGCGATCTGCTGTACGTGATACAATGAACCGCGCGTACGAATTAAAACAACGTGCGCGTGATGAACAGGATCAAGCCTGGCAGCATTATAGCTCGGTAAAGAGCTATAACGGGCCGCGTATTGATTCGCTCAACGCGGCCCAAGAGCGCGCGTTTCAAGATATGAGACGTGCGTACGAAAACGCATCTTCCGCATATGAACGCCGGGATGGTGCCGGTGCAAGCAGCTATGCGGCTGACGGGCGCCGCTACAAGGAAGAGGCGCAAAATTATGTGGCGGAGCGCCGCCGGCTAGTCGAAGAGATTCGAGTGGCTAGGGCGCAGCTGGATGCGCATAAGCCTGGCTTTCAGCGTGCAAAGGAAGACTTTGCGGCTGCTAGGCAAGCGTTTCAGGCAGCTAAAGCAGCACACGAACGCGCTCAGGCTGACTTCAAACGAGCCAAAGCTGAGTTTGATGCAGCTGCTAAGGCCTTTAAAACTCGGTTGAAGGTTGTGCGGGCTAGGCAGCGCCAGCATCGGGATATGGAGAGCTGGCGCATTGCTGCTAAGGCGGGAGTTCCGCTCAAATACCGTGATGAAGTCGTGATTTCGACTGGCAAAGATGGTAACATTGATATTTACTTTGGTGGTATCAGTAAGCCAGATGGTCCAGGACATGGGCATTATTCGCTCAATCAGCAGGGGCAGCTTGTGTATAAGCGTGACCCCTTCAGTCCGCATGGTAAGCAAAACTTTGTTATTGCAGAAGACTCTAGCGGTACTCTCTATGATCGCCGGGTGCGTAGGGACACGTTGCCTATGGGTGTTCGTAATCGCGACAACGATACCAAAGAGCGCACGAGTGTGTTTTATGATCGCAATCGTGATATCGATTTGCACGTAACACAGTATTACCATGATAATTATCGTCTTTCATGGGATACTGATGGCGAGTCCGATAGACGATATCACTGGACGGATCAAAATGTTTCGTCCAAACATCCACAACGACATACTCCACCATATGATGCTTGATAGCAAGAAAGGAACTACCCCCCAGCTTGTTCTATGAGCTGGGGGTCTTTTATTAGTTATAGTATAATATTGATGAAGGTGATCAATGAAGGTAAAGAAATGCTATTTAGACCTGCGGGATACAATCTCTCTTACTAATATGGATGAGGATGCTCAGCGTCTTACGTTGTGTATAGGTGCTGCTCTTAAAGAATGTGGCGAAAAGCAGCTAAGTGATTTCGGTACGCACATTGTGAATATAACCGCTACACATAGTGATTGGGATGAGCTCCGGTACCGGTACCCACTGATTGAGCAAATAGCTGCGCTCGCAAGCAATCTGCAAACTACACACAACCAGTCCGAAGCCAGGGAAATATTTCAATGGATTGTCAGGACATACGATCGTCTTATTCATAAAAATGTATCATATTACCCACAAATGACGTACCGGCAAGCGGTTGAACACTGTAAGTATTGGGCGGATCAGATTCGATCAGATGGGATTGATGTATTAACCACGGACTACAGCGCGGCTATTGGTGTGTCGGACCAGCTAGCGTATCCACTAGACATGCAGGTATGGATTAGCGCCGAAAGACACCCGCTTATGTATAAAGTGTGCGACTATGCTGGTATTGTCGACAGCGACCATACTAACCGGCCAGCGTGGGAAACACTGCTGAGGCTGATTGACCAGTTGTAACGAGTAGCTGTACACCCCCGTCAGAACACGCTATAGCGGATGTTGTTTGGCAGTATTGTGTGATTTGCGCAGGGCTATTATTTGTAAAGGTTAAGTCCGGTTACCACCGAGATACTGACTCTATCGTGACTGACTTCATCATCATTGATCGCGCGACGAGTCGGGAAGAACATCTTCATCTTGGAATAGATGAAGAGACTAGCGCGGTGCTATTCGAGGAGTGGCGTAAGAATCACTAAAGAAAGGAGCAATGCCCCGTTTAAACGGGGCATTTTCATGGTAAAATTCTAGTATTATGGACGAGGATATTCAGGATATTATACAGCGATTAAAAGTTATTATTGAAAATAGGGGCAACAAACCACTCGATGTACTGGGAGGGTATATTGTGGGCACAACGCTTGTGCGTGATGACTGGGAAGAGAAATATCAATCGCAGTACCCGCTACTTGATGAACTTGCTGAGCTAGGTGCAGACCTGGAAGTCACAAAAGACCCGCAGCACGCGCGGGAGTTATTCACACAGATAGCTAATATATTTGAACGGTTGTGTGATTATAGCCCCCACTTTAGTAAAATGCTATAATCAATGGAATGACCGACAAAATTATCGTCCAACCCCTCCCGGGCTACAAAGAAGTCCAGCCCTTCGTCTATGCGGGGTTTTTCCCGGTGAGCAACGAAGATTACAATGACCTGAAAGAAGCGATCGAGAAGCTAAGCCTGAGTGATAGCGCCCTGCAGTTTGAGCCAGAGAATTCGCCGGTGCTTGGCTTTGGCGTGCGGATTGGCTTCCTTGGTCTCTTGCATATGGATATCATTCGCGAGCGGCTCGAGCGTGAGTATGCACTTGATTTAGTTGTCACCAACCCCAGCACCGACTACAAGGTGGCCATGACAGATGGCAGCGAGCAGGATATTAAATCTGCTGCTGACTTGCCACCTATTACTAAGATTACCCAGATCCGTGAACCGTGGATTAATGGCGAGATCGTCGTGCCGCAGGAATATATCGGTGCTGTTATTCAGCTAATTGTTACTAAGCGCGGCGTGCAGAGCAATAT
>CAURVP010000031.1:0-9025 GCA_963528475.1 uncultured Candidatus Saccharibacteria bacterium
GCGTCCTTCAGGCCTAGCAGCGATAGCTTGGGGTCAACTGCGAGCGTGGTTTTCTTCGTCGCAATGATGACTGTGTTGCCGCCTTTGTATTCGATATCAAGCATGATTCTCTCCTTCGTCTTCTTTTAATATATTATCAACGTCTACCAATACGGTATGCTTGTTGGTCAGAATGGTGGTAATAAAGCGGTCGCGCACGCTCAGCCGATAATAGAACTCGTCGTAGCTCAGGATGCTATACGTCAGCTCGCGCCCTTCCTGCCGCTCGATAACTGCCACCACGCTGCGCACCTTGGCAGCCGAGAGGTTGCCCACGAGCAGCAGGTCGATCGTACTGGCAGACCCCTTCACCAACGCCCCTGCCGCAATCGCCACACGCAGGCGTGGCAGCTGCATAATCGCATCTTGCCAAGCCGGCCGGTAGCCCGACTTATTCTTGGCTGGAGCGATTTTTTGATCAGCAAAGATGACGCGCAGTGGTGGGTAATATTCGTACTGCTGGTTTACTTCGTAGTACAATTTGTTATCTACGCTGTCGCTCGTAATGATCCCCACCTCCAGCATATTGAGCAGCTCGCGGCGCACCGAATTAATTTGCTCATTAATCAGCCGCGTAATCTCGCGCACATAAAATGCCTTTCCTGGATTGTTCAAGAAAAGGTGGAGCAACTTCACACGAGTTTTTGATCCAAACAGTGCATCTATCATTACGGTCACCAACTAGATTTATGGTATCACATCTGGTGCGCTTGCGCGAGCACCTCACCAAGGTACGTCTCAGCATTCTCCAGGCTGTGCCATATGATGTCTGGGTTGCGCCGCAGCCAGGTCATCTGCCGCTTGGCCAGGCGCCAGTCTGCTGTGCAAAATGCCGCTTTGGCTTGCTCGAGCGCATACTCGCCCTGTTGTAATTTATATATAATTGGGTAGATATTCCCTGTCATTGCTTCACTGTCCCAGCCGTATTGGGCTGCTAATTCCGTTGCTTCTTGCACAACACCATGGGCAAAAAGCTGCTCTGTCCGCTCAGCAATGCGCTTACGCAGGGCATCGCGCGGTGTCGCAATACCTACAACCCAGGTATTTTTATCAACATGCGCTGACCTCTGTAACTGTTGTCCTTCTCGCACTATTGTATTAATGACATGCCTTTTGTTGTATTTATTACTGGGTAATTCTATGTTGTGTATTTGACAGTGTTCGTGCAAAGTTTCTATAGAATAGCCCTGTAACTGCTGCATAAGCTTTTTGTTCACCGTTGGAAATTGAAATTTATACAACACTGCATCGACATACAGGCCCGTCCCACCAACGAGAAACGGGATGTGCCCACGCTGACGAATAGCCGCAATTTGCCGATTAGCATAGCGCTGGAAATCCACTACCGTGAAGCGCTGGCCTGGCTCCACCAAGTCTAGCCCCCAGTGTGGCACAAGGGCTTGCTCGTGCGGCGAGGGCTTGGCAGTACCAATATCCATACCCTTGTAGATGGTGCGCGAATCGGCGCAAATAATCTCACCACCGTACTGCTTGGCAAGACGAATCGCCAGGCTGGTCTTGCCGCTAGCGGTTGGCCCAACGATGGCAATAAGCGGCATAGTAAGTGGTGTGTTATTTTTTGTGAGCATGCGAGCTGCCTTTCAGATCATTATGCTGCGTAGCAAGTGGCCGCCAGCGACGCTGTGCAAAATCAACCACGCGGTACGAATCATCACACTGGATCCCATCATGCTCGAGCAATTGCCGTTGCACCGCCTGCCCACCCGGAAAGCCGACCGCAAGGCCTCCCTTGCAATTCACAAGTCTATGCCACGGCAGCTCCTCCGGCCCACCATGGGCAATCTCTCCTACTCGCCGTGCGGCGTATGGGTGGCCAGCAAAAGCTGCCAAGTCGCCATAGGTTGTCACTGTATCATCTGGCAGCTGTGCCATCAGCTCGTAGACGGCATCACGCAGGCTCATCGCTGGCAAGTTGCTCAATTGCCACCTCCACTTCGTGCCAATTTGTGCAGCGCACCACCCCAGCCGGCAGCGTTGTGGCTCGGTTCCAAGCATAATCGCCAAAGAGCAGCGCGTTGCGGCCATGTGCTGCCACCGCTTGGCAGTGCTTGAGCTGGTCGTCGATCAGCACATCGGCATTAATCTGCACCACCAACTCTGCCTTGGTGGCAAGGTGCGAACCATCCGTCAGCTCATCCCAAATGCCCGAGAAGTAGACTGATGTACTGGCAAAGATACCCGGAAAATGCTCGTCGATCCAGGCCATTGTATCGCTTTTCACTCGCAAGTGACGTGATGTCGCAATCATCAAGTGATGCTGCTGTGCCAAGCGCTCCAGCACCTCCAGCGCGCCGCCAATGTGTCCATAGCCCGTACCAAGGCCAGCATCCATTAGCTCGGCACTGCGCCGCTTCACTTCAGCATTATCCACCTGCCACATCTTAGCCCAATGCTCATCGTAGTCATCGACCGTCAGGTTCGTCCCCCAGCGCTGGTTGCTAAAGGCGACGATGCCAGCGGCATTCTCCGCCAGCACGTCGTCGACATCTACAGCAATGCGCAGGCGGCGCATTAGCTGAGCCCCTCTAGGTACGCCGCTAGCTCATCCAGCGGCACTGTTGTCTCGCCCTGCTGGGTACGTACACTTACCTGGCGGTTGGCTTTGTCGCGTGGGCCAATGATAATCTGCACCGGAATTTTTACAACAGTAGCTTCACGGATCTTTTTGCCAAGCGATTCATTGCGCATATCTGTTGTATATCTTACTTCGTTGTATTTTATAGGACGCATCAGTACCACTGTTTTGAGTACCGATGTAATTTCATCAACATAGTCTTCTACGGTGTTGTTAATTGTGAGAATACGGACTTGCTCAGGCGCGATCCAGAAGGGGAACCACCCCGCCGTGTGCTCAATAAAGACGCTCAGGAAGCGCTCAATCGAGCCCAGCAGCGCGCTGTGAACCATCACTGGCCGAGCCATGTCACCCGCTTCATCGGTATATTCGAGGCCAAAGCGCTCGGGCTGGACGAAGTCGAGCTGCACCGTCGCCACCTGGTGCTCGCGGCCAATCGCATCCGTCGCCATGAAGTCGATCTTTGGCCCATAAAAGGCCGCTTCGCCCTCCTGCTCGAAATAGTCCAGTTGCTTAGCCATCACAGCTGCCTTGAGCTGAGCCTGGGCCGATTGCCACAATTCTGGTGCCCCAAGGTAGCCCTCACCCTCATCGCGATAACTCAGGCGGACACGCAGCTTCATCCCAACAATGTGGTACAGCTCCTCAGCACAGGCCAGTAAATTACTCATCTCCTGCTCGATCTGATCTGGCCGGCAAAACACATGGCTATCATCCTGCGTCAGTGAGCGCACCCGACTCAAGCCGCCCAGCTCGCCAGTTTTTTCGTCGCGATAGTCGGTCGTCGTCTCTAGGTAGCGCACAGGCATATCGCGGTAGCTCCGTGGCTGACTAGCAAAAATCTGCGTGTGATGCGGGCAGTTCATAGGCTTGAGAGCCATCTTGTCGCTCGTCTCTTGACTCGTCACAAGGAAGAGTTCATCACCAAACTTCGCCCAGTGCCCACTCGTCTCATACAAATCTTTCTTGGTAATGTGCGGCGTCCAGACTTTGGCAAAGCCGTATTTCTCACGCAGCTGGTTAGAGAGCTGCGCTGCTTTATCGCGCAAGATCGTGCCACGCGGTGTAAAGAGTGGCAAACCCACCCCCACCAGTGGCGACATTGTGTAGAGGTCGAGCTCCTTGCCAAGCTTGCGGTGGTCGCGCTTTTTGGCTTCTTCGCGCATCTGTAGGTAGCTATCAAGCTCCACTTGTGTTGCAAAGGCCACACCATAGAGCCGCTGCATCTGCGGCCGGGTCTCGTCGCCTCGCCAGTACGCACCAGCCACACGCAGCAGCTTGAAGGCCCCCACCTTGCCCGTGCTCTCTACGTGCCCACCACGGCACAGATCGGTGTAATCGCCCTGAGAGTAGAGTGATACCGTCTTTACCTTACTCTCGCCTTCTGCAGCGCTACCAAGGGCCTCTCCAGCCAATTCTTTGGCAATGGTTGTCCCCGAGCGCTTCAGGTCATTGAGCAATTCAACTTTATATGGCTGATCTGCCTCCTTCGCCCAAGCAATCGCCTCATCTACCGGCACATCGCGGTGTGTAAAGGGTAGATCGCGCGCAATAATGCGCCGCATCTCCTTCTCGATTTTGCCAAAATCTGCCTCAGATATCGTCACATCACCAAGGTCAATGTCATAATAGAACCCCTGATCGATAGCTGGCCCCACGCCAAACTTCGCCTGTGGCCACAAATGCTGGACGGCTTGCGCCATGATGTGCGCCAAGCTATGGCGCATTGCTTGCTGCTCGTTGTTCATTGCTTTGTTTGCTCATCAACTTCCCCGCTGCGCGCTGGCAGCCAGAAGCCGACTCGCTCCTCCTTGTATATAAATTATGTTGATAAAAATAAAAACATGCGTCCTGGCACGGATATACTCCATCCGACCAATCTCGCATGTCTCGGGCCGCTTGCACGCAAACGGCGGTTCCACCGGACTTCTTGGCGCTTACCGCCAAGCACTCATGACGCAACGTTCTCGCACATCACGACAGCCCACGAAGCTCGGGAGGCTGGTGAGGCCCCGTCAGCACTTACCGTCTATTGTATAACGAGAGTGGGGGTGGGTGCAAATATCGCTAAGCATCAATCACGTAGCGTTCTCACGTTTACCCACCCCACACTCCCTCTTCAGGAACACTATAAGGGTCGATACTTCCCAAGTATCGACCTCTTGCGCTGGGCTGAAAACAGATTATTGCAATCTGTTTTCACACTCCATCGGATGAAGTGTGGGGCGCGCGAACATACAATAACTGCTCGAGTCTTTGATTTATCTGCCCTTGCCCTCCCCCACATCTTCTGCTACAATACACGTGTCGGGCGATTAGCTCATTTGGCTAGAGCGCTTCATTGACGTTGAAGAGGTGAGAGGTTCGAATCCTCTATTGCCCACCATTTCGGTCTATTTGCCAGTGCACCATGTCGGTCTGTAAGGTGCACTGGCACGAAAGCACTTACTACTATAGTAAGTGCTTTTTGTTATAGCAAAGCCTGGTAACATTACTTCGCTACCAGCTCACACCACAAACTTGCAAAACGCAAGCCTTGATGCTACGCTAAAGGCATGACACGAACAGCTCACAAACGCTCAGCCTGCCCCATTAGCTACAGTCTCGACCTTTTTGGCGACAAATGGACACTCCTTATCATGCGCGACGTGCTGCTCTTTGGGCGCTGCTACTTCCGCGAATTCGCACGCGATGAGCGCATTGCGAGCAACATTTTGGCCGATCGCTTGGCGCGGTTAGAATCGGCTGGCTTGCTTGATAAGCAACGTGATCCACTCCAAGGCAATCAATACATTTATAGCCCAACAGACAGCAGCTGGCAGCTCTTGCCGCTGCTCGTCGAATTGCTCTTTTGGGGTGCGTGCGCCGACCCGCACGCAGCTGTGAGCGACGACTATCGCACCACCATTGCCCACGAAAAAGATTTGCTCAAACAAGAAATCATGCTTGCCGCAAAAACGGGCACCTTCGTCGATTACTACCACAACACCATGGGCATACAGGGGTAGAGCCTCTCACAAAAATTGATATATAGCAGAAATACATAATACATTTTGGTTGCAAATTGCAAGTGATCTACTCTCCTTAGTATAGCTGCTTCTCCTCATAAGCCTACCTATCTCACTCACAAAGATTACTACTTTATGAATTGTGGCAAAAAATATTCATATAATGGCATATCGGGTAGTCGCATATCCTTCGCGCATAAGCACCTCATCATCCTCGTATTTGATTCTCGCTACGAGCCCTTGATTCATCGCATCACTTGTATATTGCAAGCAAGATAGTAAGCTACACTACAATCTATTTGTAGATTAATTATGAACACAATACGCACATATTCACACACTGCCTTACACTTACCTAGCTCATCCGCACAGCCTGAGGGGCGGCTTACATCCTGGTCAAACTCACGCATCAGCCATACGATATAACGCACATGCTTCAATACCATATACCATCTATCCACCCGTATCCAACAGCCTAGCGCCATATACACCTCTCTCCATTTTTTCTCACCGAGCAATTCACTGTCCATCTATAGTACTTATCCTCTCCTATAGCGCAACTATCTGTAGTTCTTTGGCTAATATTCATCCACACCAGGCTATTAGTTATCCACATTGCACATGGCCATTTTACTGCTCGTCATATGCGCGTGGTGATATAATGCATACATAGTTCTCATTTGTATTTTGATATTTTTGTAGCATAATAGTTATTTCAATAACATGACCTCTGTAAAATTCCATCAGAACACTAGAAACTTCACCGGAAATAACACTCATATTTGTTCCACCAAAAGGGATCCTCCCTACTATAGAAAGAGATTATAGAGTCCATGGCTTACCTACACACTTAGCTTCTCTATCCATCTCTTGCCTAAGACAGACAGGATAGATCAGGAAGTGAGCGACTCCACTTTTAGTCACTCGCGTGGATATCGGAATATCGCCAAAGGTAATTCAGCCCAGCGTGACTCGTAGAACACCACCCATACCTACATTAAATAGCCTTTGTACTTTATACTCTCTCATCTTTCATATCACTCCCTTAAATACATTGTGAGTGAGACCAAGATAAGCTCATCACACCACAAAGATGAGGTTGATAATGCCTGGCTAACATTGCTACTATGTGAGCCCTACTAGTCGCTCATCCATGGTGCTATAGTCAAAGCAGCCCTGCTCCGAGTCAGCAAACCGGCTATCTCAATAGCATCAACAGCACTTGTGCTAGCCTCCTTGATGCAATATTAATTGGCGGCACGCTCTCATTAATCACCCCTATGACTATACAGTAAGGCGTAGGCGTAAGAGATGCAAATACAAAAGACTTTGAATTAATATTGCCTGTAAATCACTCCCCACAGCGCCAAGATCTAGCCTTCTCCTCGACATCACCCTCTCCTCTCTCACCCTTCAATAGAGTATAAAATCTGCCGCGAAGTCCTGCTATAGCTCTACCTTAAGTGCAACCATTATAACTCTCTCACCAGGAGTGACAGAGAAAAAGGTGCTAGTTTGAGACATTGCGCTCCAATCCACACCAACATAATAACCGGTCATTTTCTGGCCGGTTATAAAGCTAGTTTACTTTCGCACAAAAGCGTACAGGCATTTATTCTTTCTTACGCTGCTTTTTAGCGGCTTTTTGGGCTTGTTTGGCGGCTTTGGCGCGGTCACGTGAGCCAGTAGTGGCCTTGACGGTTACGTCAAATTTGTCGAGATAGCGACCAAACGCCAGGTGTGTCTGCGCATTAAAGGCACCAATTGCACTAAAGCAAATGGATGTGACGGGCATAAGAATCCACTGCGCCACCATGGCAAAGCTGCGCCGACGCTTGTAACGCTCGGGCCGTGGCGGCAACATCTTGAGCATCAAGAAGACAGTGATAAAGATACCAATCATTGCAAAGCGCTGCAAATTGCTAATCACCTCGGGCAGCATGTGCACCGCATAGCTGCGTGACGATTCTTGATTGATCAACAGTGGTACCCACCCACCAAAGGTCACCAAAAATGCCATCACAGCCAGGGTCACATGCCCATCGAGCAAGCGCATGAAGCGGGCAAACACCTCGGCAAATGGCACATTGCGCCGCCGCGTAAAGGTACGCACTGCCACATATGGGATGTCCGATGCACCATAGCTCCAACGCCGGAGCTGCTTAAACTGTGCCACCACTGTCCCCCAGAAGGTGTTGTCCATCACGGCGTCTTGGTAGATCGGCACATGGATGGGCAAAACACTGTAGTCTCCCGCAAAGTAGAAGTAGCTGCGCCAGTACTGGTGGCCATCTTCCACAATGCTGCGCGTACTCCAGAAGTTCATCTCCACCAGCGCGTCCATTGGCTGCGAGTGCGAGGCAAAGTTGCGCAACGTGTGGGGGCGCATACTGCTGATGATCGTCCAGAAGGAGTTACCCGTCGCAATCACCCGCATCGGCGCTGGAGCATCCCAGATGTTACCGAAGTATAGTGCAATCGGCTGGTACGACAAACGCTTGCGCTCGGGATGGACGATATATTCATACGCCACATAGTCGAAGTATGATGGATATGGGCGGTTGTCGCTGTCGAGTGTAGTGATCATCACATCACTGTAGGCAATCCCCTGCTCGTCGCAATAGCGCTGGAGCTGCTTACCAGCATAGGTGATGTTACCACCCTTACCAATCACCTCATCAGGCATGTCCTTAGGGTGCATAATAGTCTGGAAGGTGAAAAATACATCGCCATACTCCTGCTGGAGGCGAGCGGCTGTGCGGGCAATATCCACCCCACCACGCTCCTCGTAGGCAAGGACAAGGATGATCTGTTTGTTGTTGTACGTTGTATTCTTAACTGACTCGATGGTAGGCTGCAAGACATCATACGACTCATTGTACGCCGCCACAATTACCGCCTGGTAGAGTTGCGATGGTCGCGGAAAGCTCGCTGGGTCGGCCGCCATAAGGCGGAGATTCTCGCGGTGCTCTTGGGCGTGGAACTCACGCTGATGCCGCTTCGGTAGTGGCTGCTGCTGAATGATAGCATAGCTCGCTACTGGGTCTTCGAGCTGCTCCAGACGCTGCCGCCAATTGACTATCTGCGCCTTCTCCAGCTGGTGGTGGCCCGTTAGAGTGCGGTAGGCAATGCCAATCGAGCGGACAATCACACTCATCACCAAGACGAGGAGGTAGATAGACGCCCACAGTGGATTGATCAAAGACAAAATGATAAATAAAATCAGCATCCCATAGCTCAAGAATGCTGGGAGAATTTCGAATAATCGGTAGAGGAGAGTGCGCTTGCCCATGGGCAGCTCGAGATCGTTGTGGTTCATTTATCGATACGCCAGGTGCATTACTGCTAATCCATACGAGGCAGCAACCAGCAGCACCAATAC
>CAURVP010000032.1:0-8017 GCA_963528475.1 uncultured Candidatus Saccharibacteria bacterium
CGCGCACCGTTCGGGACGGTGAGGTCGCTGGTTCAAATCCAGTCACCCCGACCATAGTTTGCTCCGGCAAAGAATGGTCGCCCGTGTGATATAAAACGTATCGGGGTGTGGCGCAGTTGATAGCGCGCGCGGTTTGGGACCGCGAGGTCGCTGGTTTGAGTCCAGTCACCCCGACCATTTTTGCTTTAAGTCTTACTCTCACGCTATGGATGTTTCGGACGTAAGGCTTTTTTATTTGCTTTGCTCTAGTCGTCACTCACTATAATGCAAAATACTTGCATGCATATTGCATAGATTGGTTGACTGTTTTATAATGACAACCATTATGAGCGAAAAAAGCACCCCCGAAAACAAAGCAGATGAAATGATGTTAACGCAGAGTGAAGTTCAACAGCAGGATGACACTTGGTTTCTGAGGGCTATCGCGAAAAATAGGGATAGGCGAACTTAGGAGTGCGCCGGTAACTATTCCGAAAACGAAGAAAAGGCCGATTAGACGTGTCAAAGTAACGCAAATACCAATTTATGACAGCGCTCCGCATCTGCGGGTGGAAGGCAGACAAAATTGGCATTAAAATGAACTATTTGATTTTTCCTGCATTTTACGTCAGGATGAACCAGATATTACTTCTTCCAGCCTCAGATAAGGTTCTTGTACATATCGCCGGAATTTGGGTCAATCTCGCAATAAATATGCTCCTGTTTGCACTCAACGCGATGTGGGTTCACAGTTCAGATTTAGGTCATTCGCTAGCATTCGCGGTTGTAACGCTATCCGTAAACGCGCTGCCTGTACTGAACTCAGACGGCTATCGATGCTTGCTTGCATGGACTGATGTCAACGAACATATCGATAATCGACGGAACCCTCGATGGGTGTTTGGATTGAGAATCCTTAGTTGGATCATTGTAGTAGCCTACATTGCTCGATTTTTACTGAATTATGTGGTATGGTGAATATATGAATACGTTACTTGAACTAGAAGATCTGGTCGTTTCCAGGGGGAGGAGGTTCTCCCTCGCTCCGCTGACCATTCGCTTCGATCGCCCAGATATTGTGGGACTTTTTGGCCACAACGGAGCCGGAAAGACGACGTTACTGAAGGCATTGGCCGGATTGTTGCCCATTCAATCTGGCTCTGTGAAGCTCCGTGATGCGACGATCCCGACCCTACTTCCAGACGTACCATTCATTTATAAGTTCTTGAAAGTGGGATCGGTTCCCAATGTCCTAGCAGACTATTTCGAAGACTTTGATCTTGAGCGTGGCCACTCTATTATTAATGATCTATCGCTGGACAAATCGAAGAAAGTGAGTGACTTATCGAAAGGAATGGAAGAACAGTTAAATCTTGGCATGACCCTGGCTCGCCGATCGTCGGTCTATCTCTTTGACGAGCCACTAGCTGCTGTGGATCCTGTAACACGAGATCGCATGCTCGACCTTATTAAGCTACACAAGCCCGACGATGCGTTACTCATCATTAGCACTCATCTTATCGCCGGCCTCGAATCACTCTTCGACGAATGTGTTGTGCTCCATAATGGGAGAGTGCTACTTCAATTGCGGGCTTCAGATATTTCTCCGGGGCAGAGCCTGGAGATTAAGATCAAGGAGGCAATGCTTAATGCGTGATATCTACACCGAAGCGCGCAAACACTTTGGCTTCTTCTTAGTGTGTGCATCAATTCTTTTTGGTATTTTTGTCTTGAGGGAACTTGTAGACTCATACAAATCCGTGCTCGACGTGATCTGGGCTTTCGCTGTCGTGCTAGTGTCGTCCGGTGCCGCTTTTTATGTCGCTGCGCAGATCTTTATGTTTCTAGTGCTTAAACGCGACACGCTTCTTCATCTTTCTACCCACTCGACACTGCGTAAGTTCTTTGTCAAAACGACCTCGCTCTCCTTCGGTTTTATAACGGTAGGTCTCGTGTCGCTTCTGGCAAGCACAACGATGTGGCCGAAAGATGACAGGTTAACGAAAGCGGTTGCTTACGCAGTTTGTGCTAAATTGGTATCGAGCATTACCTTGGTGTCTATGGCCTGGGTTCTCGGGGCAGTTACCGCCCACTTTAGGGGATTCTATTCGCGACTTCTTACCTATGCGGGTGGATTTGCTGTGCTAATTGGTTCACAGATTGCCGTATTGTGGCGTGTGGCAGATCTGGGCGGAACTACGTGGATGATCGGAGGCTCTACCTCATTTGCTGGTTATCCTGTATATTGTGGGCCGTTAGCGATCTCGATCGGAACTCCATTTTCCTTTAAATTAACGGAACCTTACGTTCTTGGTCTTGGCTTAAATCTGATTTGGATCGTGTTGGGCCTGTTTGTCATTCTGCTACAATCTCGTCGACACCGCGCGAGCCTTCGAGCCAGGTGGGTTAATCGTATCCCATGATTGGGACTTAACCTCTGTTGCTTGGACACCTTCCCGGTAGCCACACAGCAGTCCTCGGAATTCATGTTCATATACATTCTATGGATGTGTCTTAAGGGCTCACGCCGAGTCATACGCTGCGTCTGGCCTCAGTTCACCCATATCCTTACTGACGCCCAATAGCCGGGTGGTGTGCTTAACCATCCCGAGCTGTAAGCCTGCCGCACCCGCTCTTGGAAGGCAGGGTCGGCTGGGTTGGTGCGCAGCGTCTCTCCTGCCTGCTTGAGGTGCCGCGCCACCGTGGTGTGGTGAAAGCAAAGCGCTTGGCGATCTGCGCCACCGTCTGTCCCGCCTGGTGGAGTACCACCATCTCTTCCACCAACTGTGGACGCAGGTAGCGGTTGATCCGCCGTGGCGGGGTGGTGGAAGACGTGGTAGCTGGCGCGGGTGTCCGCTCTGCCGGCCACGTCTAGCGAGCTGCCAGGATCCTCCGCCAGTGAAGAGCCTCGCCCCGTCGGCACTACTGCAAGGTCAACGACACCCATTACATACCGCCAACACGCCTCCCATTGTTTTGAGTGGGGTAGGGAGAGGGCGACCATGTTTGTGAATTATTTGATCTGGCTTGTGTAGCCAGATTATTTTTTGATAGGTACACAATACTTAGTGCGAACAAGAGCACCGTGAAGAGAAGACTGGGATGAGCGAGGATGAAGTGCTCGTTTTTGCAGCTACAACTCTTAAATATGATTACCCTGCCACACAATACAGAACGCGGCATCCTGATACAGTTACCCCAGCTGAGATAGCGGCAATGGATCCGTATGAATTTTCAGATTTTGCAACTGCACAAAGTGTGATTGATGATTTTCGCACTATTCCTCCCGCTCATCGAAGGACCGATTGATCCAAGTCGCTTTTCATCTGCTTTGCTAAGGGTGAACTTTATAGCTATAACGACAAATGGGTTGCCAGCAACCATTGCCGGTTAATTAAAAGAACAGTGGTAAAACCACACACCATAGCATCAGTTTGTGCTGTCGTGTATAATGACCAGTAGTTATGGTATCGCAGTCTTCTCAGCCAGCGAAGTCGAAGGAGCAGCCCAAGCAGCCCAAGCAGCCACAGCCGCGGCGGTTTGCGCTTTTGGTGACGCATTTCTGCGCGTCGATGGGGTATCTCTTTTGTTTGCTGCTGTGGGTGTGGTGTGCAATGCAGCTACTCTACCCATACATCACGCGAGATAAGGCGCTTTGGGTCATACCGGAGCCGCACGACCAGCCAGAGATCACGCTTCCACAGGGCATGCCCTCAGGGGCGGACTTGCCACAGCCAGTAGCGATTGCACTCGTAGCAATCATCACCATCGTTATGATTGGGTGCGGCCTCTATATGCTGGTTATGCTGCCGCGCAATATTGCCAAAACAGGCGAACGCGTAGTAAAAAAGACAACGAAAGCAGTTGCGCCCCTGGCAACAAAAACCCACCAGCCAGTGAGCAAGAAGCAGCGCACCATCATCAACGCACGCATTGCGGCAGGTATTAAGGCGCTGGCTTGTGTCGTGCCAGTGATTATCCTGATGATCTGGCCCGGTGCGGCGCCATTGTCACAGCATGTGGTACGGATCGTTGCAGTGCTCTGCGCTGGCGCAGCATCCTTGAGCTTTTTGCTCCAGTATGCGCTAGCACGGATACTTGGTGTGCCTGATACACTCCTCAAGTAATTAGTATCTTCTTCTGACATAACAATACCTCTGCCAAGAGCAGAGGTATTGTGCATTTGAGTGCTATCCTTGCGGCGGGAAGGGATCCTTCTTGGGTGGGACAGTATCGGCATCGCGATACTGGGCGCTACCGTCGGCGCGCTGGATCCTGAGCTCGCCACCACCGTGCTGGCGCATGTAGCGCCTGGTTTGGTCGATGACTTCCTCCTGGGTAGTGCCCACAAAGTGGACGCGGCCAGTGCCGTCGGCGACTGCTTGGTAGCCTTTGAGTTTGTTACCGCTAATCGTAAAATTTTGTGCCATGGAGTACTCCTCGTGCGGCTTTAACGATATTGGTATGCAAGGTGCCAACCCTGCCTCCTTCTAGCCTAATACAAGATTGCTGATGAGGCAAATTGGTGCTACGAGAGAATAACAAATTGAAGTTATTTAAAGTGGGGGAATAATGACTTGATATATCACAGATGAGGTTGATGGTGATGGTGATACACGAGTACTTTTGAGCTGGCAAAATTATAGTGTATAGCGTTGGTGGCTCATAATTATGGATAAAATTGCTATGACATATATGCGATATAGCTAAAGTGTGCTATAAATATAAGCATAAGAGTATTTCGGAGGGGAAATAATGAAACGATGGGGATTGAGCGTCGTGCTGCTATGCGGTGCACTCTATGGGCTCGCGATAGCTCCGCCAGTGCGGGCGAATACGTCGCTGTGTGGTACAAATGATCAGTTATTCAGAGCGGTGCGTCGGCCACTAGCGACTGACGCAGCACCAGCAGCGCGTGCGATGGTATGGCTCAAACAGATGATGGAGCCAAAGCATAGCCTAGGTGATGGTAGTACCATCACGCCAGCACAAGCCTATGGATTTGACTACCAAGCAAAGGTGAGCGGGCGCTTTACGCTTGCGCACCCACGACAAACCGAAAGTGCGACACCGCTCACGGTCTCTAATACTGCGCATGCTGCCGAAGGTTACCGCGGCACAGTGAAAGGAACAGCACCAACTGGGGCTAATCCACGTGAAGTGCGGGCTTATCTCTACAGTGATACTGAATATGAGCAAGCGACCGTTGCGCCAGCGGTGGTACAGCCGGATGGCACATGGACGCTTGATCTCTCACCTGTCAATCCGGCATTTGCTGGATCCTGGCACTTCCGGTTATACGACAAAGTGACGGGGCAGCAGATTGGCGAGAGCTGGCCGCGACCTGTGACGTATAAGAATCTTGAGGTGCAGCTCTACGCGGTATCTGATAAAGAATACCTCCAAGCTACGCAGCCAGCCCAGGTAGATAATACCTTTAGTTTCGATGCAGTAGGTAAGGGGCATAAATTAATTCGCCTCTATGATACAGCAACTAAAACCATCATTGCCGAATATTTCAAGCCAGAGCTAGTGGGGCTTATTCGCTCGTATGAGTATGCACCAGGTCAAGATGGCTATGGTACACCGCGTGAGTCGTATAGCTATGTGTATGATCAGTCGCTGGCGCTACTCGTGGCGATTGGTGCGGATGATCGAACAATGGCGGATAAGCTCGTGCATGGCCTAAGCGCAATCCAAGTTAAGACAGGTGAGCAGAAGGGGGTGTTTCCGGCAAGTGCACATCAGCTTGATTATACAGGGATCCAGCAGCCGATTTATTATACTGGTGGTATTGCCTTTGTGCAGTATGCGCTTATTCGCTATATGGAAAAATATGGTGACCAGCAAGGGGTGCGCCAGATGATTCTCGATACCTTCCGCTGGCTTGAGACGATGAAGACGACGACTGGCGATGCTGCTGGGCTATTCCGTGGCGGGGTACGGATTGATAATGGCGTTAAGAAGGATATTGCGTGGCATGCTACTGAGCACAACACTGACATGTGGCATGTGTACGAGCGAGCAGCCCGCGTGCTGGGCGATAAGCAGTATGCCCAGAAGGCGGATGAACTTGCCAAAGTGACAGTAGTAAAGCTATGGAATACATCCGAGGGGCGGTTTAACCAAGGGTATAACGACAGCAGTAAGGCGCTTGATACAACAAGCTGGGGGTCGATCTTCCTCAATGCGATTGGCGAATACGACAAAGCCAAGCAAGCGCTTGCTCATACCGCCAACTACAAAACAACCGATGGTGCGGCAAAAGGCTACACACCGTATTTGACAGGTAATTATGTGCCAACCATATGGTTTGAAGGGACATATGGTGTAGCGCAGGCGCATACTATCGCTGGGGACACGGCCACAGCGCGGGCAATCTTGGCAGATACCTATCCAGCGCAGCGGCCCAATGGTGCATGGCAGTACGCGTCTAAGGCCGATCTGCCAAATGAGCTAACCAATGCAAACTCAGTGGCATCGACGGCGTGGTATGTGTTGGCGGCTAGCTATCCAGAAGCGATTTGGTCGGAGTGCCGCGCGGCACTGGCGACAAATCCACTCGATCCAAATAAACCTAACCAGCCCACTCAGCGAGCCGAACCAAGCCAATTCCACGGCCTCTTGGCTGACACAGGTGTATCGCTCTGGCAATTTGTCCTCGCGACAGCGGTATTGCTTGCCAGTGGAATGCTATTGGCGCGCTACGTGCGGCGTGCATAATAGCCCTTACTTCAACCCCCGAAAAGTACTTGATTTGACGTTATCATACATCGCGTTGTCTTGAAGGAGTTTCTTCATCGTTTTCACATCGTCGGGCTGTCCTGCCACAAGATATTGAGCCTTGTTGCCATGTCTATCAATCGCCTGCTTGAAGCGTTCTTGGCTTTGAGAAAGGCTAGCATTGGTCTCATAAGTCATATTAGCTGTTTTGTTTGCTAGCTCTGAGAGTTCCTTGTCAAAGACCGTTACCCCCTTGTCTAGGTGATAGAGCATGATAGGACGTTTACCGGCCCACTGCCTGACAATTGGTCGCATCGCTGAGATACCGACATCAGAGGCGAAGCAAACCAGCGGCTCGTTACCGTCTGTAACTGACAAAGAAGATTCCAGCCAATTCATCTTGACCTGACTACCTGCTGGTAGGCTCGTCAAAGCTTTTTTATAAGGACTACCGCTATTGTGGGTTAGGATAATAATTTCATTATCCTCAGGACTAGAGGCGATATTCAGCCAACGACTTGTCTGTTCATCCTTATAATCATTCTTTTCACCACCAGATGCCGTACTGGGTAGCGTGATCTTGGCATAAGAGCCTGCCTTCCATGTCATATTGTCAGGCTTTGCCAGACGAATGACATGAAGGTCTCCGCTAGGGTTTTCGATGGATTTGACTGATAACGTTTGGCCCCTCCCTAAGTAGGCGATGATACCCCAAGCGATAAGGCCTGTAGCCGCAAGAATAGATATAACGATGATTACCATTTTTTTACTCCTTTTCATTATGTAAAATACCTTTCACAAAGTTAGTGGCAAGTACTTCTAGCGTCCTACCGATACCTGGAAAATCGCCTTCTGTGATATGTATATCCATGTAGTAAAACAAATTATAAACCTGTAAAATATCCTGAATCTTTTCCTCTGAATATCCTTCCGCCACCATGCGACTAGTAAAGGTCTCGACTAAAAATTGATGGAAGGTATTGGTGGCTTTGCCTTTACCTGAAGAATAATAGCTGCGCAGCGTGCGAGAGATGGCTGGATTATGCCATTCCGCAAGAATTTTATTGGACGAAACGAGGCTACGTGACTGTTCAAAAATTTGCCTCACAAGTTTGACCAAATCTTGCTGCCAATCGATGTCGTCCATCATCGCTTGGCGAACGCGGTCATTCTCCTCAACGTACACATCTAGAAAGATAGCCTCCTTATTGTTGTAGTAATTATAAAAAGAACCAACTGCTACACCAGCTTGTTTTGCAATTTCTGAGATCCCGGCCGCCTTATAACCCTTTTTCGAGAAGACATCATAGGCGGC
>CAURVP010000033.1:0-7805 GCA_963528475.1 uncultured Candidatus Saccharibacteria bacterium
AATGGTGAGGCGATCGAGAAGGCGCTGGCCTGGATTAAAAGCCTGGTGGAAGAGCCCGAAGTTGGCCGCACCTACACCGGCACCGTGGTGACGATTAAGGACTTTGGTGCCTTTGTAAACATCCTACCTGGCGTGGATGGGATGGTGCATATCTCGAAGCTCGCCAAAGGCCGAGTCGGCAAGGTGACAGATGTCGTGCAAGAAGGCCAGATGGTGCAGGTGAAGATCACTGGCATTGATGAGCGCGGCAAGATTAATCTGACGATGATCGGATTGTAGCAGTCCAGAGCACTAGCCTCGCAACAGAAGACAAACACCCCAGCAGGGACGCGTGGGGTGTTTTGCTGGTAATAACCTCCGCTTTCTTTGGTGCTGTATGAGTGGACGTGAAGGAGAGGAGGGCGTGCAGCCACAGCAAGATATATATATTGGCCAATTGCTGCTATTCCGGTATAATAGTTATGGTGAATAATAGCCAAGTTAACAAGGAGATGCATGAGTAATCAACCAGCAACCCCCCAGGAGCAACCCCCAGAGGCTGTCCCAACCTTTGATATGAATAACCCACCTTATACTGAGGAAGAGAAGGCCGCTCTGGCCAGCAAGCGTGCTGCCGCTGAGCCAGCACCTGCAGCTCAGCCCCAGCCTCAACCTCAACCCATTTCACAGCAACCAGCTCAGCCAGCACCAGGCCAACCTCAGCCAATGCAGCCACAGCCAGGCCGGCCAATGGGCCCAATGCCACCCAAGCAGGGCATGAGCAAGGGCTTGCTATGGAGTTTGATTGGCGGCGGGATTGGTATATTTGTGCTGATCATCATTATAATCGTGTGTATCGTACTATTCTCAGGGCCAAGCACCGAGGATTACCGCAAGGCATACGCTATGATGAATAGCTTCGACTCAACCAGCCTTAATATAGACAGGTCAGACCCAGAAACGTCAATCAACGAGGTGGTTCGCAAGGCGGATGACCACTTCGACAAGCTCGGCAAAGCTGCTGCTATGCGCGATGGTGAGGTCAAGAAAGCCTTCGAAGAGTACAAGAGTGATTACGAAAAAGTCAAGCCGCTACTCAAAGAATCGGGTGCGGTCGCTACTGCCTACAAAGAATACAGTAATTCGTGTCGAACAAGCTACAGCTCACCACTCAGTAGCGCATCTGGTGATGAAGCTGGCCAGAAGTATGATGAGCAGCAAAAATCTTGCCTTAACGCCCTTAATAAGATGAAAGACTCACAGTACGCCAGCGTGCGCGACTATGCCAACGAGCAGATCAAGTATCGCAAAGAGATGCGCGCTTACTATGTGGCCCTCGTAAACTACTATAAGAACCGTGATAGCAGCAGTGGCTCACCAAAGCGCCCCGAGATCCCAAGCACATCTTTGACAAAGTCGCTCTACGACAAGCTCAAAGATGCACAGTCATCGAGCAAAGAATCTGTCCGCGAACTGCGCGATATCTTGCGCACTAAGGGTAAGATGGATACCCTTGGCGACTAATTATTGGCCATGAGATAGATCGTCTCTCGACGTATCGTGTGCAAACACCCCAGATACTTCTGGGGTGTTTTTGCTGGGCTTGGAGAAGCTGAGGCTCTATGTCGTTTGGGCCATCATTGCGTGGCTGCACTGGTGGTGTGGCTGGCCATTTTATTGTTGCTAGTTACTTGGATGGGCGGCAAGTAGTAACACTAAACAAAGTACTCGCACTCGAGAGGGCGATATGTGTAACCGTCATATTATCATGAGCAAATAGCCTACGTATGCTACTCATGAGCAAACGAGTCTGGTTGTGTATGGGGCATAGTACTTGCCGACACTAAGCGAGGCTTATTGGTGGCAGTGGAGCAGGGTAGCGATAGGGCAATACATCAAATCGGGCTACTAAAAAAGATAAGAGTGAACATAATAACAGAGGTAGAATCTCTTGCAACATATCTCACCGACCCAAACTATACACTAAGTGTATAATAAGGCTTGCACTTGCTAGTCACTCGGTGTATAGTGGAGATATGAACGTTCAATATACATTACTCGGATTGTTGGCGAATGCGCCAAACTATGGCTACGAGCTGAAGAAGCAGTATGATGGCTTCTTTGGCAAAGACAAGCCAATTTTACCTGGGCAAGTCTACTCGACGTTGGGGCGCCTAAAGCGCGACAACAAAGTGGAGGAGGTTGCCGACACCAGTGAGTCTGGTGGGCCAGACCGGGTGCGCTATGCCATTACCGAGCAGGGCAAGCAAGACCTGCAAGCTTGGCTAGAAGCACCCGAGCTGCCATCGCATCAGTCGCAGGCCAATATGTACGTCAAGACTGTGCTGGCAATCCTGCGCGAAGGTGATGCCGCGCCCTACCTAGACAATCAGCGGCAAGCCCATATTCAGCGGATGCGCGACCTCACAAGCCGCCGCCGCGAAAGCAACCTAGCCGATACGTTGCTCATCGACCATGCACTGTACCATCTGGAGGCAGACCTGCGCTGGATTGAGCTAACGACGTCGCGCTTAACAAAACTTAAGGAGGAACTGATCAATGAGACCAACCAACCAACCAATCATTAGCGCCCGCAACCTGAAGAAATCCTTCGGCCAGACGGAAGCATTGCGCGGCGTGTCGCTGGATGTAATGCCGGGCGAAGTGCTGGCCATTATGGGGCCGAGCGGCTCGGGTAAGAGCACGTTGCTCCATAGCTTGGCGGCGATTACCCCCGTCGACAGTGGCGAGATTCTCTGCGCAAGTAAGCGGATCGACCAGCTCAATGACGATCAGCGGAGCGTCCTCAGGCGCACAGCCTTTGGCTTTGTCTTCCAGTTTGGGCAGCTCGTGCCGGAACTCACGGCACTGGATAATGTCGCGCTGCCACTACTGCTCAATGGCGAGAAGCGTGCCGCCGCGTACGAAGCAGCTCAGCGCTGGCTAGACAATGTGGAGCTAGGCAATAAGGCAGGCAACATGCTGGGTGAGCTCTCTGGCGGGCAGATGCAGCGGGTGGCGATTGCCCGAGCGATGGTCATCAAACCCAAGGTGCTCTTTGCCGATGAGCCAACGGGCTCGCTCGACAGCCTCAACTCGCAGCGTGTGATGGAACTATTTATCGCCACTGCCAAGCAATATGGTACTACCGTGATTATGGTGACCCACGAGCCAACCATTGCTGCCTATGCCGACCGTGAGATCATCGTGCGCGATGGGCAAATCTCGGGAGGGATGTAGCATGAGCGTTAGTTGGTTATTACTAAAAAAATCGGGCCGGCAATCGATGATGCGCCTGGGCCTGACAGCAGCAGCTATCTCGCTTGGCATCGTCATGCTGTGCTATATGGCTGCTGGGCTTAATGGTTTGGTGGGCCGCCAAAACCGAACGATTATCTTGAATACCATTACACAGGCTCAGCGTACACCCCAAAAGCCACAAGCAACTGGCCAAGCGCCACTCAAAGCTGGTGGCATCGAGCGGGGCAACAAAGATGAATGGCGAGGCAAGACGATTAGTGTCATCTCGCTGCAGGGCACTGAGAAGTCCGCCAAATTTGCCAAGATAGACACGCCAAAGGCAGGTGAATACTACCTCTCCAAGGGCTTAGCAGCGGCGATCGCCCAGCACCCGGAGGACAAGATTCTCGAGCGCTTCGGCAATCTCACCACCAACCTTGGCACACTGCCAGACGAGTACTCTGCGAGCCCCGATGACCTGTACTTGGTCAAAGGTGTGAGTGCGGAGGAGGTCGAGAAGAGCAACCAATATGCTAAGAAAAATGGGCAGCCCAACTCCTATACAGACGTCTACATTACCGATGTCAATGGCACAGCGCAGAGTGTCGCCTTCGACCCATTCTCGCTGATGATGCTGGTCGTGGGTGGATCGATCTTGCTCTTCCCAATCGTCACCTTTGTTGCTGTTGCTACGCAGCTGGGTGGGGCACAGCGCGAGAAGCGCTACGCCGCTCTGCGCTTAGTGGGTGCAACCAAGGGGCAAGTGGCCCGTGTGCTGCTGCTCGAGTCGCTGCTGGCCTCGCTGGCTGGTGTGGTGCTGGGTCTCGTTATCTTTACGCTTACGCAGAGTTCGCTTCACGGCTTCTCCTATGGCGACATGCGTTTCTGGCCAGCTGATTTTGCGCTGCAGTGGTATCAATATATTATCATCGTTGGTGTGACCCTTGGCCTGACGACGTACGTCAACTGGCGTCGGATGCGCAAGGCACAGCTCTCACCACTGGGCGTCTCGCGCTCAGCCGAAAAGGCAAAGAAGCTGCGGGTGTGGCGCGTCATCCCCCTGGCATTCGGCCTCAGTATCTTTGGCTGGATGGCGTCGAAGCCTGGGCACGACTGGATGGCTGAGCGAGCAAGTGAGAGCTCTATACCGACCCTCATTCTCTTCGCAGCCTTCCTCAGTGTGATGTTTGGCCTGGTGCTGGCTGGTGGCTGGCTAACGAATAAGATTGCTCGCATCGTGGCACGCTATGCACGCAGTGGCTCGGCCTTGATCGCGGGCAAGCGAATTGCCGTCCATTCGCAGACCGTCTTCCGCAGTGTGAGTGGGGTAGTGCTGGCCCTCTTTGCGGGGAGCTTCTACCTCTCAGCGGTGAGTGGTATTGATGCCCTCAACGCTTCATCGGTGGCCAACAATGGTTACTCACAGCTGCGCAGCAATGCTGTAGCGATCACCTCGCAAGATCATGTCTTGCAGCCGGATACACAAAAGGTCCTGAGCGAGCAGCCATACATCACCAATGTTGCACCAATGTACCCTATTGCTGGTGACAATGGCCGCATCCAAGCTCGTGCCATCCGTTGTAGCGACCTAGCGATCTACACCGAGCACAGTTGCCCTAGCGGTGCACAGGGTGATCACTATGCTTTGCTCGATTTCAACGGCTCCGTCGTTAAGACCGTCTCGCTCGCTGAGCAGCCAGTCAACACCAATGGCCCTAAGGATTATCTCCTCACCGTTGCCCATAATGATGACGTGGAGAAGGTGCGTGCCCTCATGTATGCTCGCCAGACTCCGCACGATTTTCTCTACATCCGCAGTGGGGACTTCGAGAAGCACCCACAAATCAACCCGATCATCAAAAACTTCGCCGAGATGGCCTACGCTGGCATGGGTGTGACACTCTTCGTCGCAGTGGCAAGCTTGATCGTCTCGACGATTGGTGGATTGTTTGAGCGCCGTCGCTCACTCTACACGCTGCGCCTCGGTGGTATGCGTCTTGGCCAGCTCAAGCGTCTCATTATGACGGAGTCGCTGGTGCCGCTACTGAGTGTCTCGCTCCTCTCGTGCGCCATTGGGGTGTGGGTTGGTACCGTCTTCGTCACAACCTTCTCTGCATCGCTTAAGCCAACGCTCTCGCCGCTGTACTTCGGCATCGTTGGTGGAGGGCTCGTTGCTGCCATCATTGGCATCTACCTGGTGCTGCCCATGGTGCGCAAGCTCACCGACCCAGAGGCAAACCAAACAGAGTAGGGGGAGTAGTACGCTCAGTGCGCCACTTCCTTGCACAGCAAAGCACCTCCTTTTGAGGGGGTGTTTTTGCTACAAAAGTAGAAAATTATCCCATGCTATTGACAAATGTAAAATAGCATAATAGCATAATAGCATATCCTCTCCTTATCAGAAGTGGATAGCAACTTTTTGTGGTGAGGAGTCGAACTCTCTCGACTTGCTGCTGCCAGAGGGGCTGCCGAGCGCTATAGAGCGCCCAGCTCTCTGATGGCGCTACACCGGAGCGTGCGCAGCAATGGAGAGAGCTCGACACAGGGTTGAGCTCACTATCGCATCCAAATGGATGCAGAAAGGAGTCTATCATGACTCTTATGACGGCAGAGAGTATTGTTGAGCTAGATCTCATTCTTGAGGCAGTTTATGAAGCTGCTGAGAAAGGAAAATCAGTAGTGGAGATAGACTGGTTCTATGGGCTCCATGTATATACTCAGGAGCAAATTATAGATCACCTTCAGCTCTCAGGTTACAACGTAACCTTTGAGCACCGTCGAGATGATCCAGTCGACCTCCTAAAGGTTGCCTGGTAACCCCACCACACCCGCTCCCCGCGGAGGTATCGATGCGTCCATCCGGATGCTCTACCTCCGCGGGAGCGGACTACTCTTGGTGGATGAAAGCAATGCAAGATTGCTTTTTTGTTTTTATACCCTCGGTTGTGTTTGCTTACTATCAACTTGCAATTACAAAACCTCAGCAATTATTACACCCCTCAATATTGCAAGAGCTGGGCAGTAACTCCCAGCACTAAAACTAGCGCAATCAATTACAGCTGATTTTTGCTCCACCCACCCATCGATTGTTATACTAGATGTATTATGACCCATCCACTTGACCCATCCACGCCAGACCAAACCCAAGCCGCCCAGCTAGCGCACCTCGCTGAGGAGATTATCGCTGCCAAGCTCTGCCCCGAGCTGGCTGCCCAGGCCACGCAGCTAGTGCTGGGTGATGGCAACCCCAGCGCCGACATCGTCTTTGTGGGGGAAGCGCCTGGTAAAAACGAAGACCTGCAGGGCAAGCCCTTTGTGGGGGCGGCAGGGAAGTTTCTCGACGAGATGCTCGCCACGGCTGGCCTCGTGCGCAGTGATGTATACATTACCAATATCGTTAAATATCGTCCGCCCAATAATCGCGACCCACTGCCAGAGGAGAAGCGCGCCTTTTGGCCGTACCTCATGCAGCAGCTCGATATTATCCAGCCAAAGGCGGTGCTTACTCTTGGCCGGCACAGTGGTGGTGGGTTCATCCCCGATCTACGCATTAGCCGCGACCATGGCCAGCCGCGCAAAGTGCGCTTGCACGAGCGAGAGTTCGTCGTTATTCCGCTCTACCACCCAGCCGCTGCGCTATACAACGGTGCCATGCGCCAAACACTCATCGACGACTTCGTCCGGGCAGTGGCGTATGTGCGGCAGACGACGCAGAGTAAATAATGAACAGTATAGAGATATATTAAGACACATCGCGCCTCATAGCCAGCAGCGGAGGAAGGGTAAGGGCTTTGCTATGCAAACGAAAAAAGTAAGCATTGTCGCAATACTTACCTTGGTGTGCATATTTATGGAGCTGATTAGGCGACTTTCGTCTTGCCAGCCTCTGGTGCGGTCACGCCGTAGCCTTTGCGCTCGAGGAGCTCTTGAGCGGTTTGGAGCTCGGTGGCGACTTTGGCTTGCTCGTCGGCTTGTTTTTTCTTAGTGTTGTAGTCGGCCGTGGCTTGAGCAGTGGCATCGGCTACGTAGTCGTCGAGTGTGAGCTCTTCTTTGGGCTGAGGGCCAACGCGGGTGAGGCCAGCTGGGCCATAGGGGCCAAAGCTTGCACGGCCGAGGTCGCGCTCGATCAGCTCGAGGCTGGAGCTGGGCAATACTTGGAAGGGCTGGCCATTATACGACCCATTGACGGGCACGCGGCGGTGCTCTAGCTCAGAAAAAATACGCGACACCTCCAGCGCGTGGCTGATGTAGTCGCGTGCACTGGTGCCCAGCTGTGCCTCACCAATCTCGACGGCAGTCACGTGCTGCAATGCCTTTTGTAGGGTAGCAAGCTTGTTCTTGGCAGCATCGAGCTCGCTCTGCGCGGTTGCTGACGTGGTGCGCTCGGCATCCTCAGCAGGCTTTTGCCGGTAGGCACTGCTATCGCGGATGGCAGGGTCAGACTGGCGCGTGGTTTGTCTACGGGCTGCTTGGGCTGGCCATGGCAGGCCAGCTGCTTCTGGTTTTGGCATTGTGTTTCCTCCTCACCTCATTGGTATAACACTTATACTTATATATGATACTACAAATCGCCCCATTGTCATAAT
>CAURVP010000034.1:0-7756 GCA_963528475.1 uncultured Candidatus Saccharibacteria bacterium
TGGTTAGCCAGGGCAGAGCCTAAGAGACTCTTCTGTTTGCTTGTCTGCTCTTCCAGAGGATTCTCTGCTAGCTTGTCAGACACAATGTCGCGTCCTGTGTACATATCCTTATTGAGAGCTGCCTCAAGAGCAGGCTTCACAGCCACAGGGACGACAGAGCCAGCAGTGCTTAGGAGGTCGAACTTACCGTCCCTACTAAACTTCACAGGCCCTTGGTCGCTGGCAAAGTCCATTGCTAGGCCAGTACCATTCTCTTTGAGGAAGTCTGATAGATCCTTGCCAGTAGCATGTTGGTACTCCATGAACTTACGCACAGGCTCTACAAACGCACCTACACCAGCAGGCTTCTTGATCTTGATGACTCCCTCGTATGAGCCGTCCTCTTTCTTATGAGCACCAGGCATCACAAGAATGAAGTTATTCTGCTTCTCATACTCTGGGATATCTTTGTAGATAGCAGCCCGATCCTTGTCCGACAAGTTCCACGCAGTGGAGGCAACAGTAGGAGTACCAGCAATAGTAGCGATCTTCATAGAGGCAGACACTGGGTTGTCACGCAGGGTACGAGCCATTGCACGAGAGCCCTGGATGGATGAGTTGAAGTAAGGGATGAACGCGTTGGCCACACGGCCAATCTCCCCCGCCTCATTGAAGTCGATCGAGTTCTCGCGAGAAGCCACCTTAGCATGTGACAGGGCAGCAGTCTCAGACATACCATCCTTGAGAGCTTTGTTGTACGTACCGCGGAAGTTCTGGATACGAGTGATATCCTCAGTGAGACCAACAGCATCTTGGAATTTCTCCCATGCAGCCTTACCAGCCTTCATAGGATTGATGTACTCTGACGTCTTTACCTTAGCCCGCTTAGCCACATTACTAATGTCACCAAGCGCTTCTCCGGGGTGCTTAGCCATCTCCTCAAGAGAACGACCGCCCTTACCAGCATTGTTGATCCAGTCAGATACTTGGCCAGCAGCGTCCTTCTGCTTGCGGTAAATGTCAATCTCTTTACCGCCAGCGTTGAACTTAGCATACTGCTCAAGGATTTGAGCGTCCTTCTTACTAAGAGGCTTGCCTGCTGCCATCATAGTAGCCCGCATGAAGTTGATTGGGTTGTGGGTTGATAGAACGTGCTTCGAGTTGATAGCTGATTCTACCTGGTCACCAATGAAGTTAGGGATAGCAAACCCTGGGTTCACTCCTGTTGTCCCCGCCTTGAACATCTGGTTTGTTCGACGAGCAAACTCAGTGAGAGCGTTCACATTCTGTTTGCCCCATCCATGGATAGCATGTGCAATCTCTGGTGATGTCTGAACAATATTCTTCTCCCCGTCCTTTAGGAATGAGAAGGTTGGGATGTCACCAGTGGATGGGTTAGTCTTAATGCTGTTAGCGTCCCACCAGTTCTTGCGGTTAGCTTCATGCACTGTCTTGAGCTGACCATTGAGGGTTTCAATACGGTCGAGGAATGGCTGCATGTTCTTATCCCGTGTAGCGATCTTACGAGACAAACGGCGTAGCTCAGTAGACGACATAGAGGTAAGGACATCTGCCATTTGACGGTCAGAGAACACCCCGTTGGGGTTTTTCTTGGCGAGGTCATCAAGGTAGTCAACAGTCTCATTCATCTTGCGGGTGAGCTTGTCACGGCCCTCAGCCTTCAATGCCGTGATTTCCTTACGAAGGTTGTTGGCTGCGTTCTTGTTTGTCCTCAGGGTACGATTAAGCTTAGCAGCAATCTGCTTACCCTCTGCCACCTTAGTGAGCAATGCTCGCTTCTCATTGATCATGTCAGTGGTACGGATATACTTACCTGCACCAGTCTGACTTAGCATCTCACCAATCTCACTAGCTGCCTTATTCCTTGTAGCCTCCAGGTGAGTGTTATTCACACGATCCATCATCACCTGTAGTGGTGACAGCTGCTCGCCCTCTGCATGTTTGTCGAGCTTCTGGAGAGTCTCGGAGCTTGATAGCGATGCCTTACGACTACTTGTCGCCCCGCTATTAGGCTTCTCAGTGAGCCATTTAGGCTGCTCACGCTGCACACGAACGTAGTCAAAGCCGTCATTAGCTAACTCATCATACTTGGTCTTGGAGATGAGCCCGTTATCCAGACGGTTCTTGAGGTCATCCTTGTAGACATTAGTGAGAAGGTTGTATTCCTTCTCGTAGTTGACACCCTTGTCCTGGAGCTGCTGCCATCGCTTATTCAGGTTATCAACCTTCTCCTTGCTGAAGTCCTTCTTGCCAGCGTTCATCAAGTCAAACTCAGAGCGTATCTTAGCATACTCATCAAACTCTTTGGAGACTTGCTCAGAGCTACCACTACGCATACCAATCTTAGTGTCGGCACCACTGCCGCGGATACGGTGGCCTTTACCGGCAGCTGCACGATCAAGCAGGCTCTGTGAGAGAGCTTGGGCGTTAGGGTTGTTCTCAAGCCATGAAGCTGCCTGCCCTGATGACCGAGAGATATCCCCCATCAACTCACGAGCACGCATCTCATAGCCTGGACTTTTGCCCATACCGGCTTCAAAGTCAGCACGGCGCAGATCCTTGAGGATGTTGTGCTTATCTGTCACCCATTTCTGCATGAAGTTGTCTTTGCCTTCGACAAGCTTGCTACCAAGCTTTGTCTTATTCAAAGCATCTTCAGTGGCATAGCCAGCCCTCTTGATACCACGTGAGAGGAATTGATCTAACGTACCGATCACACCGTGCTTGCTGAACTGATCCACACCAACAGCCTTGCTAAGACCCTTACCAGCCAGCTTGTCTGCCCCACCGAGAGCCTTACCAGCCCCCTTGAGGACACCAGGAGCAGCAGCACCAACTGCAGCACCAAGCCCTGCGCCCTTGAGGACATCGTCAATCTTAGCCTCTGAACCCTTGTTCATGAGCTCATTGTTCGCACCAAAGGCTGCACCAATAGCTGCATCCTTACCGATGTTCTTAGCCACACCCTTGATGCCTTCACCACCAAGAGCCTTGAGCCCAGCAGAGATACCACCCTTAGAGAAGGCAGCTTTACCAGCAGCTTTAGCACCGGCAGAAAGGGCTTTGCCACCGACACCGAAGGTAAGAGCAGAGCCAATAAGGTCAGCACCAGCTGCGAGGTTTCGCACTGGGTCTGCCTTTTTCTTAGTCTCGTTCATATACTCTTTGTACTCACGAGAGGCTTTGTCACCAAGTTTGCGGATACTGTTCATACCCTCTAGGGCACGCTGCCTATCCTCTTCATTGGTGGCGTTGTCTGCCTGCTCAGCTAGCTGCTTGATACGTTGGTAACGATCACGACCAGCCTTGAGTAATTGCTCTTGGCGCTTCTTCTCCTCACCTGTTGCCCAGTTCCATGTCAGGGCAGCAGAGTCAGCAATGGTACGAGCGCTCTGGGTAGCCGCGTCAGAGATGCCCTTAGCGACATCAGAGATACCCTTCATCAGGTCAAAGCCACCACCCTTGCTCTTGTTGCCTTGCTGCTGGGCAGCCTTCTCAGCTTCCTTAGTCTTGGCCTTAATAGCCTCCTCTTTCATCTTGGCAGCAGCACTTGCTTCCTCTTCCTTTTTCTCCTTCTTCTTCCTCATGTATGACTGCTTCATAAATGAGTTAAAGAACTCATCAGACTGGCCAAGAGAGCGAGCGCCACGTCCTCTATATGAGGAGCGGCCTCCACCACCGCCTGTCATTGATGAGAAAAACGGGTCACCACCCCCACCAGAGGAGCGGCCTCCACCACCGCGATAGGAGCGGCCACCGCCGCCCCCACCTGTCATGGCTGAAAAGAACGGGTCATCCATCCTAGTAACCTCCTACATATACCGTTCGTAACCTTTTTTGTAGTCCTGCCAGTGACTGTCATTAGCGTACTGCCACATCTTAGAGGCAAAGCCACCTGCCCCACCGAAGCGGAGACCGTTGTCTGCAGCGTATGCAGCAATCTGACGCCAGGTAGTAGGTGACACCTTACCATCACGACCTGCGTTAGCTTGGAGCATCGCACGAACACGCTCAACAATGTTAGGTGCAGCACCTCCGCCGCCACCGTAGCGCATAGATGCGAGGCTTGCGCTAGATGCTCGACTTGCTGCGCTCTGGCTAGCTTGCCATGCACGTTGCTCACGAGCCATAGCGAGCTGTCGTTGGTAAGCTTGCTCTGCCTGTTGTCGTTGAAACTCTCGCTGCTTCTCAGCTTCTGCTGCCTGGAAAGCACGAGCGGCTTCTGCAGCGTCCCAACTACGCTTAGCACTGATGTCTGACTCACGAGTGGCAAAGGCTTTATCGTAGACGTTCTTGTCAATGTCAGCCTTCTTACCGAGCAGACTTGTCCTTGTATTAGCAATAGCAGCCTGAAGCTTAGCTAAGGCTGGGAGATATGTAGATGCAGTGTATTCTGCTTGGGTATCAGAGGCGAAGCCTGAGAATAACATGCCTTTGTTTTGAGCAGACTGGGTGATTTTATTAAACGCACGATCCTTTGCTGCGCCTAATCCCTCAATCTGTGATTGCCCTGACTTTTCGTTATTGGCAATGTCTGTATCAATTAATTGTTTTTGAGGCTCAACCGACCTTCCATACTCGGATACCAGCTGGTTGAGATCTCGTACTACTGGTGCGGCCATTTGTTTGTTTGTATCCTATTTGTTTTAATTTTGTCTAGTTTGATTATATCACGCTACTGGTGGTACTACTACAGATACCTCAAACACAAACTCCTCATCGGCATTTGTTCTGTAGTTCTGTCTCCAGTCATTGACAACGAAGACAGAGCATCTGATAGTGTCTGCTGATGACCTGGTCACTGTGGCGTAGACTGGCAATGTCACGTCTTCACGGAAATAGCGTAGGGTGGAACATACTTGGAACTGTGTACCGTTTCTCCTGGAAGCTATACGAGAACGTACCAACCATCCATTACCACCAACCCTCCATTCCTGAAAGGCAGTGGCAGTGCCGTTGACTGGGATGTATGTGCCAGCTGGTAGCTTCACTATGATCTGGTGGCTGTTGGTTTCCTTAGTGGTGGCAAAGTCTGTGACGATTTGAAAGTTATCTGGGTTATACATTACCGTAGATCCTATAGTGTAAACGTCGATTGATAGATGGGGCTGTGGCTGTGATCTCCAGGGTGTTCACAGTGGACTCAATACCAAGGCTATCACGGCCTCCTCCGAAGGCAGCAGAGACATGAGGCTGCATATAACCATCGATATCTGTCCATGCCATTACCTGAGGTCTATAACCAAGCCTGTGCTCCACAGTGTGCCTCCATGTTCCTTGATCAGGCTGCAGGTATGGAGTGTCCACATAGCCTTGGTTGATGAGCTGTGGCTGGATGTAGTCTGTATTAACCATGAAGTCGTCCACGCCTTTATTGGTAGGAGAGAATACATGGGTATCCCCTACGTCAGTAGGTTTGAAGGCAAACACCCTACAGTACAATGACACGTTGGCCCTATCTAGGGATGTAATAGTTAGCTCCACCACATTCTCATTAGCCCTGACACCAACACGAGGGGAGATGATCTCACCAAATGACGGCAGGGCAGCGACTGGGCCAGAGAAATATTCAAAAGCTAGATTGAAGTTCCTATCAAATGACCAGTTGCCGAACACAAGAGGTTTGAACTTGAGACCGTGGGGGATGCTCACAGTGAGGGAGTACTGCCCGTTATTGCTGATCCTTAAGTCATCAATGATGAAGATAGTCTTATCAAGAGGATGATCCGAGTTGAGGTTGAAGTCGTTGTACATTACTGATCAATCAACACCTTAAGGTCTTTACCTTCCACTGATGTCCAGACACCTGGTCGACCATCACGACCCGCCACACCAAACCGGTTGCGGTAGATACCGCTGTTCGGGTCAACAGTAGTGATACCTTTGGTGTCAATGAGGGTCATCTCCTTGCCCATGTCATTACGGAATGACTGTTGGCCTGTAGTGAAGTCCCAGGAGAATAACAGTCCCTTCTCGCCGGCCTCATCAATATCTACACCAGGCAATGAGATCTTCATACCGAAGTCCCCACCTGGCCATCCAGACTTTTGGTAGCCCATGACAAACCGCTTTGTCTGCCCATCTGAATATGTCTGTGTCTTCAGAATAGCATTCAGGCGGTTGATGATGTCATTGATTGCCGTGATCTGCTGCTCACGTGAGGCGTTAGGGGGAACTGGGTTCAGCGTCCCCCCTGATAGTGATTGTCCTAATATACCTAGGTTAGCCATTAGCGTGCCCTTCCTGATTTAATTACTGCGATATACCCAATGAGGAATATAGGGGTTTCTACACCCTTCTTCTCGAACCTAAACTGGGTGGACTTGCCTCGACCTGACATTGGGGCTGCCTTCTGTACGAGAGACACAGAACCCCAGGTCTTGCCTCCACCCCAGGTGTCGCCCCCACCCCAGGTACTACCTTCTGACGCCACGAGGTAGTTCCTCATAGCTGGCTTGTTCTGCTCATCGATGTCACGACCAATGAGCATATTGTAGCGTGACTGAGAGGCTCGTAGTACTGGCCTAAACCGTTTGATACGATCCTTGGCAGAACCTGATGTGTAGATCTTGTACGGTGTCCAGTACTTGAAGTCGATGGCTTTACCCATATCTGAGTAACCTCGCTCCCCTAGGAATACCCAGCCTGCTCGCGAGGAGATCTCCAGCAGCTCGGTACGGTCACCAATACGAGCTGGCATAGAGCCTGCTACGGGGTGTCCAGTGTCCAAGAACCATTGCTGGAACACCATATCGTACATCAGTACGCGGTCGACAAGGACAGAAGGTTTCTTAGAATAGTGGATACGTAGCTGGTTGTTGTACACGCTCATAGTGGCTGTGTCGAGGTTCTGGATCTTATCTAGCTCTGGTTGTACACGGTCAGAGATAAGCTGGTCAGACACACCATTGAAGCGATAGATCTGATTGTCATCAGCCATGAAGTAGATGTAGTTACGGTCAGCGTAGATAAGTTCCTGGCTCACCCCACCCTTTGTACCAACTGCCTCTTTCATAGTGAATGTAGAGATGTCATTACCAGAGAGGATGTACTTGGTCTTGGTAGTAAATACTACGAGGTTGTCCTGGAATACTGTCCAGCCGATGATGTGATCAGCAGACTTTGGGTTTGGTACATAGAAGAAGTCGACAGAGCGATACGACTCGAACTCATAGAGCCCTGAGAAGTCCACTCGGTTTGGATCTTCCTTTTTTACCCAGAACAGACGGTTCTTGTGGGCGATCACATGGGTTGGTGTACCTGACATACCACCAATCTTACTAGACCTTGTACCGTCATACCACATAGCTGGAGAAAAACCGTTACACCAGATAGTCTTGTCATCGATCTGCTCAAAGCGGTACTTGGTGGCTTCAGCTGGTTGGTTCTCTGCAATAGGTAAACCAGCGCCCACCCCTTCATCCTCGGTAAGTTCAGACAGGGCATACACACCATTGTTGAAGGCCACAATAATCTTATTGTTGCCATTCTGTGGGCGACGCCTTGTCCACCCCTTCACCCTACCTTCCTCAGCGACTTCAAGGTCATATGGGAATGCTGGGCCTGGTGTCCATACATTACCTGATGTATTCGACTTAAAGCCCACTGTATTGCCTGTCATACCCTTGATATGGTACAACCCAGTACCTTCATCTTGGATATACACTACAATCCAGTATTGAGTGCTGGCCTTCAGGTAGGGGGCATCAATAAACTTAGCTGATACCTTAGTGTAGGTGGACGTCACACGAGAGAG
>CAURVP010000035.1:0-7746 GCA_963528475.1 uncultured Candidatus Saccharibacteria bacterium
GCGATAGCCAAAACCGCTGCCGAAACTGGGCCGCATCATGCCCGCAATGGCCACCGTGTCCATGCCCCTCATGGTGAGTATGCTCACCATGAGTCATATGATGGTGCCGTGACTGTTTTTTATCCATAACAAACTCCTCGGTGCGACGCACCGCATTATCCTTTCTATTCTTATATCCGCTTGCTGCTAGCGAATGTTCGTCAGGTCATAGAGCTGATCGAGCTCTTTGAGCGCCTTATCGCGCTGCTTCGTATCACTTGACGCCAGCATCTCAGCCACATGTGTCTCGAGGTGCTGCTTGACCATCAGCTTGTTCAGCGATGCTAGCGACTTCTGGATGGACAGGCTCTGGATGATGATGTCCATACAGTAGGCGTCGTCGGCCACACGCTTCTCTAGCCCCTCCAGCTGGCCCTTCATAATTTTGATACGGTGTAGTGCTCGTCTGGTAATATCTTTGCTCATACTCCTATGGTATACCCCCTAGGGGTATCTGTCAACCGATTCTTTCCCACATAAAAACCCACCACGGATGTGGTGGGTTTTGGAGAACGAGGCAGGACGAGGCTTAGTACATACCCATACCGCCGCCCATGCCAGGCATGCCAGCTGGGCTTGCCGCTTCCTTCTCAGGCAGGTCGACGACGAGCGCACCCATCGTCATTGCAGTGCCAGCGATGGACGCCGCATTCTGGAGTGCTTCCTTGGTAACGCGAACAGGGTCAACCACGCCAGCTGCTTTGAGATCAATCAGCTCACCTGATGTGTTGACGTTAATACCAAAGCCAGGCTGCGCTGCCTTCACTTGTGGCAGCCACTCATCAGCATTGAGGCCAGAGTTGGTCAGCAGAATACGGAACGGTTGCTCCAGAGCATGGATGAGCAAATCTTCACCAGCAGTCACTGACGCATCGGCATCACCGGCATGGGTGTAGCTCGTCGCGAGGTTAACCAGTGTCACCCCACCACCAGGCACAACACCCTCAGCCAGAGCAGCCTTAACAGCAGCCACTGCATCATCAACGCGGTACTTCTTCTCTTCGATCTCGGTCTCGGTTGCCCCACCGACCTTAATCACCGCCACTTGGCCAGTCAGGGCAGCTTGGCGCTTAATGAGATTGTTCTTGGTGTAGTCACTTGTGCTGTTGGCGATCTCAACGGCAATCTGGTCAATCCGGGCATCGACTGCCGTCTTTGCACCAGCCCCTTCGACGATCGTTGTCAAATCCTTAGTGGCAATCACCTTGCGAGCTGAGCCCACTACATCTGGCCCAACCGTATCAAAGCTCATACCAGTATCCTCAGTAATAACCGTTGCACCCACCAGAGCAGCAATATCGTAGAGGACATCCTTATCACTTGGCGCCTTGATGGCCAGTGTATTAAAGGCACCCTTGAGGCGGTTGAGCACGAGCAAGCCAAGCGCTTCGCCATCCACATCGTCAGCAATCAAGACGAGATCTTTCTTACCACTCTGCGCAATCATCTCAAGCAGTGGGACAAACTCCTGCGCCGAAGAAATCTTCTTGTCGGTAATAACGATAGCTGGCTTATCATACACCGCTTCCATTCGCTTCGTGTCTGTCGCCATGTACGGGCTGACGAAGCCGCGCTGAACGGTAAAGCCCTCGACCACTTCGCTCTCTAGCTCAAGGCCGCGGCCTTCCTCAACCGTCACCACACCATTGGGCCCGATCTTCTCCATCACATCAGCAATCAGCCGGCCAATTGCGTCATCACCCGCCGAGATAGTTGCTACCTCTGCGACGCGTGTTTCATCATTGCGAATGTCTTCTGCCTGCTCGCTCAAAGCCGCTGTTACCTCTGCCGCAGCCCGCTCCAGGCCCTTGCGCAGCAGCATTGGGTTGTGACCAGCAGCAATCAGCTTGTTTGCCTCACTGAGGATGTGGTAGGTCAAAACCGTCACGGTAGTTGTACCATCACCAGCCACATCGTTCATTTTGTTAGCGGCTTGCTTGATGAGCTCTGCCCCCACCTTAAAGCCCAGTGTTTCATCGTCAACATCCTCGATGTCGATACCTTTGGCCACTGTCACACCATCGTGCGTCACACTTGGGCCACCGTAGCTTTTGCCAATCACAACATTGCGACCCTTTGGCCCCATCGTTGTCTTCACTGCGTTGTAAAGAATCTCTGCCCCGCCCAAAATTCGGCGGCGCGCATCTTCATCATAAAATACTTTTTTTGCCATAGACTTAGTTCTCCTATTCTACTGTCGCGAGGATATCCTCGTCCTTGATAATCAAATACTCTTCTTTGTCGAGCTTAATGGTGGTAGCTGCGTAGTTCTTGTAGACCACCCGCGCGTCAACTACGACATCTTCTACTGCCGATCCAACAGCAATCACTTTGGCAGCTTCCGACTTCTCCTGAGCCGACTCGGGCAAAAAGATCCCGCTGGCAGTCTTCTCTGGCTTTTTCTCCTTAACCGCCACGACGAAATGCGCCATTGGCTTGATTGGTGAACTCATTGGTTACCCCTTTCTTATACTTATCACCGCGCCCCATATCAATCAAGGCGCTTCTAGCACTCTAGTATAGCGAGTGCTAATGGGAAAATCAAGAGAGGTAAGTAAGCCTGCTACCTAAGCACGCAACACATCATTTTGTAGCGTAAAATAAATACAGGACATCATCCATAAGTCATATCAATCACCGGAGGCACCATGCACAGACACATCAACGTACGCGGAATTATCATTAACGACAAGGGCGAGCTCTTTTGCCAGCGCTTGACAGCACGCACTGGCGATGGCCGAGATTTTTGGTGCACACCAGGCGGTGGGCTGGAACTAGGCGAGAGCGTACTGGATGGCCTACGGCGAGAGATGATCGAAGAAACTGGCGTCGAGCCAGTAATTGGCCGGTTGCTCTTCGTCCAGCAGTTTGCTATCGAAGCGCCAGCAGCTGGCGAGCCACGCGAACAGCTTGAGTTCTTGTTTCACATCACCAACTGGCACGACTACCAGTCGATTGACCTTGCCGCTACAACGCACGGCTTAGCAGAGGTTGCCGAGTGTGGTTTCATTAGCCCACAGCAGTACCCAATTTTACCTCACTTCCTTGCCGAAGTTGATCTGGCGCAGCTCATCGCTCACAATCAGCCAGTGCAGTGCCTAAGCTCCCTGGCATAAAATTGACAAACAGTTCTCTTCGGCGTATCATAGTATATTTGGCCAGTGGTTCTCTCAGCATCAAACGTAAGCTCGTCATTGCCCTGTTTCACACTGGAAATATTAAATCACTAAACTAAGGAATTCTATGCTCCATCATCTGCCCCAACGTCACAAACTCATCGTCATGCTTGCCGTGATGAGCGCCCTCTTTCTCGTAGCGCTCGACCAAACCATCGTGGCGACAGCACTAGGCGCAATCGTCAAGGAATTCAATAGCTTCTCCTCTCTTGGCTTTATTGTTACCGCCTATATGCTTACCACCACTGTAACGGTGCCGCTAGCCGGTAAGCTAAGCGACATGTATGGCCGCAAGCCACTTTTGCTCAGTGGCGTGGCAATTTTTACTATTGGCTCCTTACTCAGCGGTATCGCGCCAACCGTAGAATGGCTCATTGCGTGGCGTGCACTGCAAGGAATTGGTGGCGGCATTATCACCGCCAACGCCTTTACTATTGTCGGCGATCTCTTTACGCCTAAGGAGCGGGGCCGCTGGCAAGGGCTCATCGGTGCGACCTTTGGTATGAGCTCGGTAGCGGGGCCATTGCTTGGTGGCTGGCTAACCGATGGTGCGACTATCTTTGGCGTCACAACCGACTGGCGCTGGACGTTCTTTATCAATGTGCCAATTGGCATCATCGCTACCGCTCTCATCATCCGCTATTGCCCACAAATCAAGCACGACAGCAAGCACAAGCCAGACTACTTCGGTGCTCTTTTCATCACCATTGCCCTGGCGGCGCTTGTCTTGGCAGTAGACAATACGGAGATGGTCTTTAAGAGCGTCATCGACCGTGGCACGAGCCTTACTCTCATCAAAAGTGTGCTGCTCGCTATTGCCGCCCTTGCAAGTGGTATCTTCCTCTGGCTTGAGCGTAAAGCCGCTCAGCCCATCCTCCCTCTCCGCTTCTTCCGCAACCCCACCTATCGCCTCATTATGCTCATTAGCCTGCTCTTTGGTGCCGCTTTTCTCGGAGCAATCCTCTACCTCACGCAATTTAATCAGCAAGTCTTTGGCGCGACTGCCTCGCAAGCTGGCCTGATGCTCTTGCCAATGGTAGGCGGGATGATGCTCAGCTCTATTGGTGTAGGGCAAATCATCAGCCGGACAGGTGTATACAAGCGCTATATCGTCATTGGCTGTGCCATCACCGCAGCAAGCATTCTCTCACTTATCACGCTTCAGCCCACCTCACCCTACTGGCACGAGGCGATCATTATGACACTCACTGGCTTTGGCATGGGGATGTGTATGCCCATCCTTACCCTCGCCGTACAAAATGAATTCCGCCAGCAGGATCTTGGTGCTGCCACCTCAAGCGTACAGCTCTTCCGCGGGCTTGGCTCGACGGTAGGGACGGCTATCTTTGCGGGCGTGCTCACTAGTGGCATTTTACACAGCCTTGGCGATGTCAATCAGATTCCCTACATCCAGACGCTGCGCCATGCGCCACAGGCCGCTCGGCAACTCGATGGTGAGCTCAATGCCGATACCCTGCTCCGTATCAACAGCCAGCGCGACGCCATCAGCCAGGATGCAGCCAAAGGCATGACCCGCCTCCCTGCTCCAGCTCGCGCGCGTACCCAGCAGCAGCTGAGCCAGCAGCAAGACGACTACACGAGGCGCATTCTCAATGCCTTTAGCGACTCCTTACATCACATTTTCATCATTAGCGCCGCGCTTATGGCCACAGGCTTCCTTGTTGCCCTCTTCCTGCCTCAGCGCACCCTCACCACCAAACATGCAGATGATTAGACAGTAGAGAATGATTATCCCACTGACGGTACTCGATGCTCTCGATGTTATGCAGTTTGGGTTTGTTTACTGAGCGAAATACTTCTCTTCAGCTTCAGTAAGATCAGTCATCGCTGGCGATTCAATTGTCGCGGACACGAGTCTTGTGGCGACTCCTAAACCGACACTCGCGCGTGATGGCAAATACCAAGACAAAGTTTCTACCTTGCTGCTAAGGCCGGGGGTTGCAGTCCCGTACAGTGATGTAAGTTCAGCAACGTACTCTGAGCGGGCCGACTGTATCAATACCCTAATTTCCGGACCTGGGTCCGAGGGGGCAAGGCTAGTCAAGCGGAAAGCGATTCTGGATACATACTTATTGTTGTTGACGGCCAGGCTTATGTGTCCGTCTTCTTCTCCGTTGCTGACGGGGGTGACAAAAAATCTTCCATCGTCGGGAGCGGGTGTCCAGCCGAACTGGTCTCGCAGCGAGAAAGCCTCTTCGACGGTCATGGGCCATCGATGCTCGGCAATCGCTCGAATAATATCAATTGCCTGGTCGACCGGGTAAGCACGAAAATCTGGTGTATAGTCGCTCATAGAATGCCCCTTTCTCTAGCTTGCAATTCTTTTTATATTGTAGCAAGTATACAAACTAGCCAACAACTGGGCGTAGGTAGTTATACTACCCTACCTGCCGACGTGGCACAATCCGCTTCGTCACCGCATCGACAAAAAGCCGATAGGCCAGGCGGTTTTCCTTGGCATACGTGATGAGAATGCCAAGGACGCGCTGGCAGTGCGGGCAGCATAGCTCATCACCAGCTGGAGTCATATCAATAAAACGGTCGACATACATGCGCCGCAGCGAACCTGGGCCATCCTTTTGGTAAAACGTCACGTGTTTGGCGCAGCCTTCGCAGCACACATCAAGCACCCGCGACGATCCACCACGCCGCGCTTGGTAAGCATCTTGAATGAATTGATACGTCATATTATCTCCTCTGTTATAGCAGTATTATTCCCGCTTTTTATCTATACCCATTGCTCTTGTCTAGTGCCTCATTGTCCGCATCGCACGCCGCAGCTGTGCAACCGCCCGCTGAGCCCGCTCTGCAGTCCAATACCGATCGGGGGTGATAGCGCTATCGCCAGTTGGCTCTTCTTTGTAGCGCCACACGATTGACCCGTGCTTTACGATCGTCACATCAGGCACAAAAATCCGCGGTTGGCCGTTCTCATCCTTGCTGAGGTAAGGCGCAAGACGCGCCACCAGCTTTTGGTATGTCTCGTTCCTGCTAGCACGCGCCTGACGAATGTTGAGATAGTGTAGCCAAGAAACACCACGCCCGTGCCATGCTCTAGCATGTCCAGCACAGCAACATCACGTGCGTAGACAAAGCGGTTATCCGCTGCAACCCGTGGGTACTCTGCCTGAAACCTCGCAGCGTCTGTCTGCCTTGCAGGCTGGGGGCGATGCTGCTGAAGATACTACGCCGCGCCAACCAGGCTAATGGTTACAACAATAACCACCCCTGTTATTATCACCTGCGTGCTTCGGCGCATCCCCCTCCTCTTTTCGTTATCTCGTTATTCCCATCGGAACAACTTTATCGCTGCTACGTACACCAGCAGCATCCATAGGCCAATGGCGCCAGCATACGGCAGTACCTCCCCTAGGCTAGCGTGCTCGGTCATAATCAGGCGCAGGCCATCGGTCACAGGTGTCATGGGGATAAACTGGCTCAGCGTGCGCAGCCACTCCGGGAACATAAAGGATGGGAAGAAGGTGCCAGAAAGGAACATCATCGGGAAGGCCACCAGGTTGCCCAGCGGTGCCGACTGGTTCTCGTTCTTGGCCCAGCCGCCAATTAAGAGGCCGAAGCCCACCATCAGCAGCGCTGCCAGGGTAATAAACGGCACAGCCAGCAGCCAGTCGCCACGCATCGTAAAGTGGAAGACACTCATCCCCACCACCAGCATCATAGCAGCACTCAGCAGCGATACAATCGTGTAGTGGATGCCCATTGCCAAAATCAGCTGCCCGGCCGTAAAGGGCGATGCTCGCAGGCGCCGGTAGGAGCCCTTTTGCTTCTCCGTCGGCATTTGGTTGGCCAGGCCAAAGATCCCCATGCTCAGCAAACTAAAGGCCAGCAGGCCAGTAAAGGTGTAGTCGAAGGTCTTGAGCTGCTCATCGCCCACAGCCTGGCCCGCAACCTTCAGCGGTGGCTCGGGCTGGCCCATACCCCTGTTAATACCATCAATAATCTGCCCCATAATAGCCGTTAGCGTATTGCCAGACTGCTCCGAACCCTTGGCGTAGAGCACACGCAGGGTGCCGCTTGGGCGCGCTTGAGTTTGGCCAGTGGTACTGCCCTGCCCGGACTGAGGGGCGCCAGATTGCTGGGCTTCACCGTGCACCGCTTGGGCCGGCTTCGCTTCGCCAAAATCAGCTGGCAGCTCAATAATGCCACTGAGCTCCGAGTGCTTTAGCTTCTCGCGCGCCTCCTGCATATCCTTGACGTCCTTTACTTTGAGCGTCGTATCTTTGTTTGCCTTGGCTTGCTCCACGAACTGCTTGGCAAATTCGCTCTTCGAGTGGTTGATAATCGCCACATCAAAGCTGGTGGTTTGGTTATTAAAAATCGCGCCAAACACCAGCAAAAAGATGAGCGGGAACAAAAAGGTAAAAAACAGCGACGTGCCATCGCGCATAAAGCGCTTTTGTAGGGCGCGCACCTGCCCATATACTCCAATCCAATATGACTTGACTCGCATCATCTACTCCCGAATGGCCTTGCCGGTTAAATCAATAAA
>CAURVP010000036.1:0-7499 GCA_963528475.1 uncultured Candidatus Saccharibacteria bacterium
CGCGCCAATCATGCGCCAATCACCAAAGCAAATTTTAGCAACATTAAGTTAGGAGTTATCATGTCATTACTTACCTTACGCGATATTATTTATTCATACCCAGGCGGCACCAGCAATGTGCTCAACGGCATCAATTATCAATTTGAAAAGGGCACATTCTACGCCATCGTCGGTAGTTCTGGGGCTGGTAAATCGACGCTACTCGGGCTGCTAGCGGGGCTGGACACGCCGACCGGTGGGCAGATTTTGTTCGATGATGAAGACATCGCCGAGCAGGGGTATTCGCATCATCGCAAGCACAATATCTCGCTGGTGTTTCAGAATTATAACCTGATCGATTACTTGACGCCGCTGGAAAACTTGAAATTGATTAACCCTAAAGCTACCAATGAAACGCTACATGCCATGGGGCTGGACGACGATCATATCAATCGCAACGTCATGAAACTGTCTGGCGGTCAGCAGCAGCGTGTAGCGATCGGCCGAGCTCTCGTCTCGCATGCACCGATCATCTTGGCAGATGAGCCGACCGGCAACCTGGACGAAACTACCGCCGCCGACATCATCGACATCCTGCGCCGGGCCGCCCACGAAAACGACAAATGCGTCATCGTCGTCACCCACAGTAAACAGCTCGCTAAAGAGGCGGATGTGGTGCTACAATTGAAGGACAAAACGCTCCAGCAAGAGCGCCACAAACGGTGACAGCCTGCTTTGGCCAGGCGCCAGGGGATCTTGTATACTAGTAATATGAGTACTCCACACCACACCACAGCAAAACCAATGCGCTACGCGCTGCTGCTCCGCGGTATTAATGTTGGTGGCAAGCATAAGGTAAGTATGGATCGCCTCAAGGCGGACTTGATGGAGCTGGGTTTTTGTAATGTCGTCTCGTATATCAATAGTGGCAATCTGTTTTTTGATAGCAGCGAGCCGGAGGGGGCGATCCAGCGCATATTGGCACGCTATTTTGACGCGACCTATGACTTCCCGGTGCCATTTATCATCATCAGCGCTGCCACGCTCCGGCAAGAGGTGTCTCAGTTACCCAGCTGGTGGCAGGACGACACAGCCTACCGGCGGGATGCGCTGTTCTATTTACCAGAAGCGGACAAGACGGCGATTGAGGCAGAAACGGCCACCTGGGCGAATAGTCGCGAGCAGCTCTATTTTGGGCGCACCGCGTTCTTCTATTGTAATCACAATCAAGCCGATTATCTTACATCAAACTATCATAAAAAGCTGATCAAAGCCCGGTTTTATAAGCAGCTCACAATCCGTAACGGCAAAACCTTCCAGAAGATAATCGAGCTAACGGTGGGGGACTGATGAATATTTACGCCTATCAACGCCCGCTTGGGCCTATTGCCGACGACGAGGCTTTGCGCCAGCAATATATTACGGTGTATGACGTTAAGACACACCAGCAGGTCGTGCGCTTTTGCCACGCGTATGGTCATCGACTACACGAGCTCATTGGCTATGACTTCCCGTATAGCAGCGATATTGCTGACGCGTATGCTGGTATGGAGCAGTGGCTTGCTGGCGAGGCGAACTACCATACAGCGCGCAATGCGAGCTTTCGGATTGGCCGCCAGGCGCGCTCTGCAACTGACCGATTAGTGGAGCGTTTCTTGCGTACCATGGCACAGCTCACGGCGAGTCCGCATGTGAAATATCACGGGCTGTGGGCGAGCGACTTTGCCATCACTCTGATCAACACTATGTATCCAAACGACGAAGCAGCAGTGCGTAATGAACGCATGGCGCAGATACAGCTTTTAACGAGCATTGACTAAATTGTAATACAAGTTGCATGCGCAAGAGGTGTGTTTAATACGGTAGCACAACCTGCAGCGGGTGAGCAATTGAGCCAACTACACAACTTCGCTATACTAAAGATATGACAAATGCGCAATCACAGCCGCTCCTCTACGAGCACATTTGTGCCGACCCGATGAACGCTGATTTTGCGGTACAGGGTTGGCCGCCGGTGTATAGTGCCTCAGCCACCTCGCGTATCATCATTGTTGGCCAGGCGCCGGGTCGCATTGCTCAGGAGACGGGAGTGCCGTGGAATGATGCCAGTGGCCGCCTCTTGCGGCAGTGGCTTGGCGTGAGCGATGAGCAGTTTTATAACCCCGATCTCTTTGCGCTCATCCCAATGGATTTTTACTATCCTGGCAAGGGTGTGCATGGCGACTTGCCGCCACGTAAGGAATTTGCTGAAAAGTGGCATCCAAAGCTGCTGGCTCGCATGCCGGAAGTGCGCCTGACGATTTTGGTTGGTGCCTATGCGCAGAAGTACTATCTTGCCCACCAGGCAGAGAAAAATTTAACAGAAACGGTGGCGCATTTTGCGCACTATTTGCCAGAGTATTTTCCACTGGTGCACCCCTCGCCGCTGACTGCTCGCTGGCGAGCGCATAACCCATGGTTTGAGGCGGAGGTTGTGCCGGTGCTGCGGCAGAGAGTAGCTGGTATTATAACGTAGCAGGTAGCCAAGGAGCTGAGGGAATATGACAGTAACAATGCATGATACAACGATATATATTGCTAATACGCAGCCGTACACAGGTTCGCACTACACTGCGTTTGTTTTGTATTGCGACAAGCAGGGTGTGGTGTATAAAACAGCTTTTAGCCGCGGGCAGCCCGCCGATTATACGATGCAAGCTGTGGGAAGCATCGTGGCGGATCAGCAGCATCCCTACGTAGCTGCCGTGCGGGCCTATTGTGCTGGTAATCGCACTGCACTTGATGTAATTCCCCATCAGTCCCGTACTGCTATGACGCCGTTCCAACGGGCTGTCTATCAGGCTATGAGTCGTATTCCATACGGCCAGGTACGTTCCTATAAAGAGCTAGCGGCAGCGGCTGGCTACCCTGGTGCAGCCCGCGCTGTTGGTACCGTCTGCAAAAATAACCCACTGCCACTGCTGGTGCCTTGCCACCGGGTTGTGCCGGCAACGGGCGGCATTGGTAATTATCTTTATGGCACCGCTGCGAAGGAGGCACTATTGCGGCTAGAAGGAGCCCTGTAACATCAGGGTAAGGCGGGCTGTATAGCGTTATGTGCTGATATATGGCATAATAGTACTTATGCAGGAGCATAGCCCGAGTATATACCAGAAGTTGGCTGAAACCGACTTTCACCAGAAACTGCACGATGTAAATCCTGAGACGGACAGTATGATTATTGGTGATGTCGGTGTTGATATATTTAACCATGCAGCTGATATAGACTGGCAGCGAGGGCAGGTTACGCTTGCGCATGAGCATGAGTCTACGGTGAGCCATGAAGGCGAGCCCTGGCAAATGGATATTATGGCTACATCGCCGGATACCGCTACATTAGCTGAGTATAAAGAAACTGCCAAGGAGCTGCTGGGCGATGATGTGTCTGTGTCGGTGGTTGGTTTACATTGCTATGCACAAACGTGGCATGATTTGCTCGGACTTACGGGCGGCTACTACCAAGACGGTAAAGGTGGCGTGCAGTATAGAACGGGTATGATCAAGACGCCTATGCCAGAAGAGAGTTTGCATTCGTGGCAGGTGCAAGATAGCAGGAGCGCCATTTTAGGAAAGGTGCTGAACTTGCCTTCGCAGCTATCACTGCTGCAACACCTGTTTGTGTCTGGTGTGCGGTCGCGTGATGCGGTGCAGTATGCGCAGTTACATAGCTTGCTCAAGAACGAAGAGCAAAATGGTGCAGTCCCAGATTCATATCAGGCTGTGGTGGAATCGTTTGCTGAGCATCAAAGCAAATTAGATCGTGCACGAAAGCGGCTGGGTATGGTCGCAATTAAATCAGCCCTGCTTGGTGTATTTGAACACCACGAAAGTATTAGTTCACTCGTTCAGGGTGACTGGAAACGGGCGGTGAGTGCCATGCGCCAGTATCGCCACCAGCTGCACGAGAAGTATGCAGATAATAAAGATGACCATAAGGAAAAATAATACATGGATGAAATTTTCACTGGTATTGCAGTAGGTATTGGAGAATATTTTATTGAGCGGGATGCGCGGCGTAATGAGCAGCTGGTAAAAAATAATTGGAGAGATAAGAAGGGAAAGCTGCGTGGACCGTATAATTCATATGGTCGTTTGCTGCTGAGCATTAATATAGGCATGTTGCCACTCGCTACGTTTGCACTATTTGGTGGTGTGCTGCTCTTGTTTGTAAAGCCAGTTGATCTTGTGGCGAGCCTATCGCTAATTGGTGTAGGGCTGCTGTTAGTACTTATTGCGTGGTTTGGCATTCATAGGGCTAAGGTGTATCGCACGAGGGTGTTGCAGGCATTGCGGGGCGAGGCGAAAGATAGCTAATAGTCCACGGCAATCCAAACAAGATCAGTCAAAAGGCTGATCTTATTTTTATGTTATACTATATGTACATTTAAGGATAAAAATATAGAATATTAGGAGTCTATATGAAAACCGAAAAATCGAAAGAAATTTTCTGGAGCATCATCTCAATTCTCGTAGGCGGAGGAGCCTGGCTAACCATGCAGAATATTTCATGGGGTGTAGTAGACCCCGCGAAAGTCGGTCTCGTATTCGCAGTAATCGGCCTCATTTCGCTTATCTGGGCTCTCTTCAGTAAAAACTCCGATAGCTCACGAGCGCACGAGACTATACGTGACACCAATAGGTCAAAGCAGGATTAAGTTGCTATTAGATACGTTTAAATTACGTATACGTTCGACACATATATTAATTTCTACTAGAAGCGATCGAAAATAGCATTATACTCTACAGGTTATTAGTTTTCTATTGTGTATTATTTTGTAGTGGCTTCCACTAAAAGTTTTTGTATATGATAGTGCAGACAGTATCATTAATGCAGAAATTATTACTAATATCGGGAGTTTCCTCTTTACCTCTGAGGAATATATAAATTTAGGTGTAGGTTCAAGAAACCCCACGATTTCAAGAAACCCCACAATGAACATTTACTCAAAAAAGATTAGTCAAAAGGCTGATCTTGTTTTTTATGTTGTAGTATAATATTATAGTTTTAAGAACTTAAAATTATGGAAGTAAAGGAGACACGACGATGGTATCAACTCAACGTCAGCCTCAGCAAACATCTACATCTGTAGGCACGGCAACGCCAGAGCAGTATGGTATAGAGGCCTTTAAAGGGTGCATGCCGATTTTTGAAACCTTAAAGGACGAGCAGCGCCTGAAGATTCTAGTACAGCTGATTAAGCATGGCTCGATGTCGGTCGGGCAATTGATTGATGAATCGGAGCTATCGCCGCCGGCAGTGTCGCACCACTTAAAGCTGCTTTTGCAAGTGCACATTGTGTCGTACAAAAAGCAGGGTACTAAGCGTATCTACAAGCCAGAACTGACCCGCGCAGCCGCTGAACTACAGCGCTTGGTCGATGCCATGACGGAAGGCCAAGCCTGTGTTGATGCAATGCATGCGCAGCGTATGAAGGAGGAAAATAATGGGTAAGGGACTGCATAAACTGGGGGAGTATATTTTTAGCCGACCATGGCGATTTATTGCCCTATGGGTGGTTATTCTTGGTATTGCTGGTGGCGTGGGAGCTAGCCTAAGCCGACCAATGAGTGAGGCAATCACCATCCCTGGTACTCAGGCGCAAACCACGCTCGATAGGCTGCGGCAGCTCTTCCCAGATGCCGGTGCCGGCACGGGCCGCGTTGTGTTTGAAGTGGCTGAAGGTAGCTCGATTGAGCAGCATAAGACAATCGTGGAATCCACACTGAAAGATATTGAAAACGTAGATGGTGTAAAACGGGTGATAAGTCCATTTGAATACCGTGATGCTATCAGCAAAGATGGCCGGATTGCATATGCCCAGGTACAGCTTGAGCACCAGGCTGGCCAGATTGACGACACGACACTGAGCCGGGTGCAGCAGGCTGTAGGCACTGCCCAAAAGGATGGACTCCGTGCGCACATAGCAGGTGATCTGATAAATAATGCACCGGGCGAGATCCTGGGTATTGGTGAGGTTATTGGGGTGCTGATTGCCCTGATGGTGCTCATCGTGACGCTTGGTTCGCTGGTGGCAGCTGGACTGCCAATTATCGTGGCAATTGCTGCGGTAGCCGTGAGTATGGGTGTGCTACTAGCAGCAGGGCATTGGCTCGAGATTAGTTCAACATCGCCCGTTATGGCGGTGATGTTAGGCTTGGCTGTGGGGATTGATTATTCGCTGTTTATTGTGAGCAAATACCGTAGTTTGCGCTTAGGCGGTATGCCGGCCCAGGCTGCGATTGGTCGAGCAACTGGTACGGCTGGTAATGCAGTGGTGTTTGCTGCCACGACAGTGGTGATTGCCCTGGCAGCGCTGAGTGTGGTGGGTATTCCTTTCATGACAATTATGGGGTTGGCGGGTGCTGGCACGGTAGCAATGGCGGCCGTGGTCGCAGTCACCTTACTGCCAGCACTGCTGGGTCTTGCTGGTGATAAAATATTCGGCAAAAAAACGCGCCGCCAGCTCGCCCAGGCCGATGCGCACAAGGGTGCACACATAAGCCAGTCTAGCAAAACACATAGGTCAAGCCGCGTCTTTGGTGAGCGTTGGGCGCGCTTTGTCGTGGCGCATCCGTGGCGCGTAATTATCGGTAGTATTGTGGTAGTGGCGGCAATTGCTTGGCCAGTGGCGCAGATTCAACTTGGCATCCCGACGGATCAATACGCTGCACCAACCTCAAGCCAGCGCCAGGCTTATGATGCAATAACGCGTGGCTTTGGCGAAGGCTATAATGCACCCCTGGCTGTGGTGGTCGAGAACCTACCAAAGGTGGATGATGCTGCAAAAAATACTGTCCGCCAGAAGCTACGCCCCCAGTTTGACGCACGTGTTGCCGCTGAGCGCCAGGCAACTGAAAAGGCTTTTGCTGCTAAGCTAGCTGATGCTACAACGCCGGCCGAAATGCTCACGCTACAGCAAGAAATGCAGCAAGCCCAGGCACCACAAAAGCTTGCTCAGGCCGAGCAGCAGTTTGAGCAGACTGTGGAGCGCTACGCGAAGCTCTATTATCTTAACCAAACTGGTGAACGCTTAGCAGCACACAATAAATCTATTACCAAGGTCGTGCCAGCGATGGTCAATGATGATACGAGTGCGGGTGTATTGCAGGTTATCCCTAAGGATTCCCCAACCAGCCAGGGCCCCAAGGATCTGATTGCGTGGTTACGTAGTGGTGATGCCACGGCTGCCACCCAGCAGCATGGTACCCGGCTTGCGGTAACGGGTTCTACGGCAATCGAGGTAGATATTAACCAAAAGCTTGCCCAAGCACTCCCAGTGTATTTGGTCGTTGTGGTTGGGCTTTCGCTGGTGATTCTGATGGTTGCCTTTCGCTCAATCTTGGTACCGCTGAAAGCGACGCTTGGCTTCTTGCTATCGGTTGGTGCCATGTTTGGTGCGATTGTGATGGCCTTCCAGTGGGGGTGGTTCGGTATTACGGATGCTCCGGCACCTATTGTCAGCTTTATCCCTATCATTGGT
>CAURVP010000037.1:0-7196 GCA_963528475.1 uncultured Candidatus Saccharibacteria bacterium
TACATTACCTACCAAGATGGCGCGGCCAAGAGCCCAATTGCTAAGTTCCTGCGTGAGGAAGAGCTGGCCGCTATCCAAGCCAAGACGGGGGCCAAGGACGGCGATGCAGTCTTCTTTGGAGCTGATACGCGCCCAGTGGTCAATGCAGTGCTCGGGCGGCTGCGTAGTGAGTTTGCCGAGCACTTTGGCCTCAAGGATCCGCAGGTGGTGGCGCTAGCCTGGATTATTGATTTCCCCTTCTACGAGTGGGATGAGCATGCGCGCAAGCTCGACTTTGGCCATAATCCCTTTAGTATGCCAAAGGGTGGGCTCAGCACGCTGCAGGCCGCTCAGACGGATGCCGAGAAGCTAGCTATCCTGGCCGACCAGTTCGATATGGTGATGAACGGCTACGAAATCTGCAGCGGCGGTGTGCGTAACCATAACCCGGCCGTGCTGTATGAAGTATTCGGGTTGCTCGGCTATAGCCGGCAGTATGTGGAAGAGAAGTTTGGCGCTATGCTGCGGGCCTTCACCTATGGTGCGCCGCCACACGCGGGCTGCGCCTTTGGCATTGACCGCATCCTGATGGAGCTAACCGGCGAGCATAACGTCCGCGAAACCCTCGCCTTCCCCAAAAACGGCAGCGGTGTCGACGTCATGATGGACTCACCCGCGCAGGTAGAACCCGGGCAGCTGAAGGAGCTGGGGCTATAAACAAGCGAACGATGGCTCGCTATCGCTGCGAATCTGCTGCGCACCAACCAAAAGCACACTAAGGAGGTAATGACCCTATGAGCTGGGATCTCACCGCAATCAAAACAAAACGCCATGTCCAGTCGGTTAGCGACTTGACGGAAGAAGACTGCGTGCCGCTCGAGCGTCAGCAGATGATTACTGAGCTCGAAAAGGCTGCCAAAGCATGCGATGCGCAGCTAGACACTCGCGACCCGTCGTGGCTTGTTATGGAGAAGAAAGAATGGCTGATCGAATTCAGCCTGAGCAAGCATGGGGAGCAACTTATCACGATGGGGCTGCGCGTCCGGGGTAGTAGGGAGCCAACAGAGGTATTTGCGTATCTTATCCAACAGCTTGGTATGCGGCTGGTGGAATGGAGCACCGGCGAGTTCCTGGATCTATCCAAGCAGAGCAGCTTCGGCCGCTGGCAGGAGTGGAGCGAGCGGGTGTTGCGAGACCTTGCAAAGTCACGAAAATCATAAGTGTGCTGCGCGTGTAATAAGAATAAAATAGAGACTAGCTAGTTACGATAGCTCTATCGTTTCTATCCGCTGATACTTCACCCCAACCTCAGTTGCCGCTGCTGTACAAAGCGTATCAATCAATCCCTTGCCAGCGTTACTCAAGATAGCGTCATGAACAGGAAAGGCCAGGCGTGGCGCGACGGCCCGCAAGAAACTATGCACCTCGGAGAACTTGAGCCATGGTGCAGCTACAGGCAGAGCGAGGACGTCGATGGGGCGCTGAGGCAAAGCGAAGGAATCGCCAGGGTAGTAGATACGATTGTTGATCAGCGCGGCAAGGTTGTGGAGGCGCGGAATGTCTGGGCTCACTACAGCGTGCTCGCCGCCAAAGAACTCAAGCGTGAATGGCCCGATCTGGAGTGTATCACCTGGCATCGCGGCTATTGCATGGCGGACAGAGAGCGTGCCTTCTGGCAAAGATATCGTTGTACTATCTACAATAATATCATGAACACTTATAATCTCTGCTTCAGGAAATGCCTGTATAATACGCTTGATGAGCGCAGGGTTACAATGGTCGGGATGCGCATGGGTAATGAGAACTGCCACTACCTGCTGCGGCATAGCAAAATCGTCGGTGTATACACCTGGGTCGACGACCAAGCTCTGGCCATCAATTGTAATAGTAAAGCAAGAGTGGGCGAATTTCGTTAGTGTTGTCATACATCTAGTATAGCGGAGAAGAGGGTAAAGCGATAGGTTGCTTCTTGCCGTGGTACTGGTTGAGAACATTTGACTGGTGTCAGTAATTATAGGGCTCCCTATAGTAAAGATACATATGTACGCTTCTAAATCGCTTCCTAGTGCGGGAGCTGAAAAGCATAACTATAGCGTAGTAGCAATTTCTGATATTTCACAGACAAAATAGTAGGCAGGAGGGAGATAGTCCTGAGAATAAACTAGGAAGCTATTGTGCTACCACCAGGAATGTGGCATTATAGCTGTATGAATAAAACGATTCTCTTTGTGCCGGGCTTCCAAGAAGGGCGCGCCGACCGCGATTACGATACACTGATGAACCGCTGGCGAGCGATGGGCTACGCAGTGGAATTTGTACCAATTCAATGGCATCGCACTATGCAAAAACAGTGGTTGCAGACGCTACATGAGCGGTATCGGCAGCATGATCCAGCCGAGACTATCCTGGCTGGTTTCTCATTTGGGGCATGTATTGCGTTCTTGGCGGCGTGTGAGCAAGCACCAAGTGAGCTGTGGCTCTTCTCGCTGTCACCATCATTTGCAGAGTGTGCGCAGTATTGGTCTAAGCGCAATTGGCGCACTATTGGTAAGCGGCGACTCGAATATGCCAAGCAGGTGAGCTTGGTAGCGGCTGCGCAGCGTATTACGTGCCCTGTGCAGATTTTCGTTGGCTCCGAGGAGTTTATTAAGTGGCCAGAGATGAAACTTGTCTTTGATACTGCCGTGCAACATATCCCCACTGTTCATGGCACAGTGGTAGAAGGCGCTGGGCATGCAGTAGATGATCCGCGGTATGTGGCGGCAGTGTGCGACGCAATAGAGCGGTAGCTATGGAACTACGCTAGCCGTTTCTTGGCTAGCGTAGCGTGAGCTTTAGCTTTATCGTATGTGCTTTGTCTCTACATCCTGCCAGTCGCTGTTGTGCCGGAGCTCGGCGTTGTCACCAGCGAAGACCGCTTTTGCTTCAGTATTGTCGCTCAGCGTCCAGAGGAACCAGGCGGTCATGTAGGCATCGCCATATTCGAGGACATCTTTGTGGCCAACGGTCTTGCGCCGCGCGATGACGCTTGGTTTGTCTGTATTAAGAGCGCGGAAATTCTGCTGTAAGTCGCCCAGTGGGCTAATGGCAAGGTTGTCGCTTGGGCCAGTGCCAGCCATCATATAGGTAGCTGTCTTGAGTTTGCTGGTGTCGTAGTGCCAGTTGTTGTCGTTTGCGGTGTCATGGCTGACGGCGCTAGCAGTGTAGAGGGAGGTGTAGTGGTTACTATTGCCGTATTTTGTCGCGGCATTGATAGCACCGGCTCCGCCTTGGGAGTGTCCAGCAATGCCAATCTTGCTCGTATTGACGAATTCCTTGATGGGGCTATCCTCTGCAGTGTTGAGCTCTAGTGCAGCATCAAGCATGATCGATGTCGTTGCGCCAGTGCCTGGCCAGCCATCCTCATTACCAATGACAACAAAACCCCAGCTGGCCAAATGCTCGAATATTGGCGCATAAGTAGATGCGTAGGTGGCGGTGCCATTGACCATCAGCACAAGCGGAAAAGTCTGGTTTGGAGAAGTGCGTTGCGGGGCATAGATATGATACTCTTTGATGGCTGTGCTATCGCTGCGATGAGTGTGGTGCGCAACGCGGTAGGGGCCTGGCTTAGTGTAGCGTTGCTCTAATGTGCCACTGGGGTTCAATTTCGCAGCGTAACCCTTTGCCACGCCGTCGTCGCCAGTGATACTTTGGTTGAGATAGTTCATATACAGCACAAACAGCACGAAGCACACGAAGAGTATTGCTATGATGATACCCAGAATTTTCAGAAGCTTTTTCGCCATCGGTATATCCTTATTCGGTTCAATATTACTAGTAATATTATCTACTATACACCGGGTGCATAGTAATGGCAAGGGAGAGTGATTGCTTTTTTACACAGTATATTTTGGTTCTGTTAGTAAGAGATCAAGTGGCTTTACCTCTCAGTTATAGCAATGAAACGCCTAAGCATTGCACTCACAAGAGCCAACGGTATATACTGATGAGCATGTACGAACAAGAACTTCATACCGCGCAGCGGATTGCTCGCGAGGCGGGCGGTATTATGCGCCGCTATTTTGATAGCGACCAACAGCGCCAGACCAAGGCGGATGGCACGCCAGTGACAATTGCCGATACACCACTTAACTCGCTGGTGATCCAACGCCTCCACGAGACCTTCCCGGATGATGGCGTTATTGGCGAAGAGGAGAGCACGACGGGCTATGGCTTCGGGCGGAAGTGGCTGTGCGACCCAGTCGACGGCACAAAGGCCTTTACATGGGGTGTGCCCACAGCAATGTTTTCACTTGCGTTAGTGATTGATGGTGTGCCAACCGTCGGTGTTGGCTATGAACCAATGACGGATCGGCTCTACTGGGCAGTGCGTGGCCATGGTGCTTTTTGCAACGGTACGCGGCTGCAGGTGAATCACCAGACGCTTACAGAGGGGGTCTTTGCTGCGTCGTGTAGCTATGCAAATATCCGTCGCCATGAATATTATGATAAGCTGATCGAACGCAAGGTGAGCACAGCAAGCATTAGTGGCGCAGTAGCCAAGAGTGTTCGTGTGGCCGAGGGGCGCTTCGTCGGGTATTATGCCGAGAAGGTGAATGCGTATGATATGGCAGCAGTGCACGTTATTGTTGAGGAGGCTGGTGGTAAGATGACGAGTGTATCGGGCCAGCCGCTTAATTATGCGCAGCCATTTTGTGGTGCGCTTGTGTCCAATAGCATCGTGCACGATGAGCTGATGGCAATAGTGCGCAGCGAGTGCTCATAAATACCGCACGCTACCAAATGGTATTTTGCGCTTCATCTGCGTGGCAATGCCGAGAGTATCGGCTGGCTGGACGGTGTGTGGGCCGTAGAATTGGTTGATCTCGTCGATTGCAGCAGTGAGAGCGTGGCGAGCTGATGGGTCGTCGAAGAGTGCGAGCTGTGCGTCTGTCTCGCTTGTAAGAAGATAACACGACATGCCAATCTCATAGGCGGGCAGCGGCATCGACTGGGTGAGTCGCTTGACGATATGAAAGAGCGTCGTGCCATCACATAGTGGATGCTCGCGGCGCTCGTGGTTGTGCCAGCGGCCTGTTTGATAACTTTTAGCATAGAGGCGCACACCACGGGCGCGCACATATTGCTGCCGGAGCGCAGCCGCGATGTCTTCGCATAGAACGTGGAAGCGGCGCAAGACTTGATCGTAATTGAGGTTTGGCTGATCAAGGACGAACTGTCGCCCGACTGTCTTGAGCGGGCGCTCATCACTATCTACCTCCCAACCGCGCAGCCGCTTATACCAGTCGCGTCCTGGCTTGCCATGAAACACCATGTGCTCGAGCGTTGCTTCGCTTGCGGCCAGAAAGTCCAGTGGTGTCTGGATACCAACCTGGTGGAGGCGCTTGCTGTAGCCAGTGGCAATACCAGTGAGGTCTTCGAGCGATAGCGTAGCGAGTACTGCGTGGAGATTATCTGCAGTGATGCAAGTCAGGCCGTCAGGCTTATTGATACCGGCAGCAATCTTAGCTAGCCAGCGGTTGGTGCCAATGCCAACATTGCAGCGCATGTAGTCGCCAACTTCGCTACGGAGGCGCTGCTTGATCTCCTGGCCAATCGCCAGTGCGCCGCGTGCTCGGATGTCAGGTGGGCTTTGGCTTAGGTCGACTACCCCTTCGTCGATGCTTTTCATGGTGGCACTGGGTGAGTAGTCGCTGAGGATGGTTGCAAGTCGGTGGTAGACATAGCGATACTTGGGTGGGTCACTTTCTAGCGGAACAATATCGGGGCAAAGTAGCCGCGCCGCAGGCAGGCGCATGCCAGTATGGACACCACGTGCTTTGGCTTCGTAGCTTGCAGTGACGATAGTCGCATGTGGGTTGCGCCGATTAACAATGACAACTGGCCGGTGGCGGAGCAACGGCCGAGATTGCTGCTCGATTGTGGCAAAGCAGCTATTAAGATCGATATGCATCATCAGTGGTGGGGCGGGATTGATATTGCTATGAGACATGATCGGCCTCTCGTGTGAGCCGCCATACCAGTGTAATACTGTCAAACTCGAGGCGGTAATCAGCCTGCTCGTCTGTCACATCGAAGATATGCACCGTACGTGCACCGCGCTGATGCTCGAAGCCCAGGCCGATTCGCCTGATCGTCACTTCCTGGCCATTGCCGCGCCGAAATTTGACTGGCTGACATGGCTGGTGCCCACGCCGAAAAATCGCTACCACCTCCACGACTTCATCAAGATATAGTTCATCATCCATTGTTCTTAGTATAGCGCATGAGCTAGGCACGGTCGACGAGTGAAAGCATAGTAACATAGGTAGAGTGCGCCAATACATCAAGTGATGTATTGCTATACTAGTACCCCATACTACTCTCGCTTTACAAGAAAACACCCTATGGGAGTGAGATAAAAACCAAACCATTTACATAGGGCTAAGGGAAAATGACGCGCAGCTCTTACATACTGTATTGCCTCGCACAAGAGCATAGCGAAGACGAAGAAGGCGATATTTACAAAATGAACAGCGCCAGCTGTTCTTGGCTAAGTTATCATAATAAAGCTAATGTAACAGAGCGGCGCAGCTCAGAAAATTATTTCTGCTTACGGCTCTCGATGAACATCATAATAAGCCAGATAATGACGACGATTGCTGCGAGCGAGAGTAGTCCGTTGATGATCCATGCGGCCAGCTTTAGTGCTGCACCAAGCAGCCATGCGGCAATAATGACAATAGCGATTGTGAGAATAAGTCGAGATAGTTTCATCCTTCTAGTATACTATACTCTATGGACACAGCACAATTCCAGGCCATGATATGGCACAAAGCCAAGCAGCTCTACCGCCCTATGCCGTGGCGCAGCCAGCCAATGCTGTACTATGTGCTGGTCAGTGAGCTGATGCTGCAGCAGACGCAGGTAGCGCGGGTGCTACCTAAGTTTGCCGAGTTTACCACCCGCTTCCCGACTATCGATGCCTTGGCGGCCGCCCAGCTATCGGCGGTGCTGCAGGCATGGCAGGGTTTGGGGTATAATCGCCGGGCCAAATATCTACACAGCGCGGCACAGGCGATTGCTGCTGGTGCACCTATTGCGACGCAGGCCGACCTTATGGCGCTGCCTGGTGTTGGTGTCAATACCGCTGGAGCCATCATGAACTATGTGTACCAGGTCCCAACCGCCTTTGTAGAGACCAATATCCGCACGGTGTATTTTAATCACTTTTT
>CAURVP010000038.1:0-6601 GCA_963528475.1 uncultured Candidatus Saccharibacteria bacterium
AAGTAACTTAGGCCAATCATGATCAAAAACGCCCCGCCAAAGGCATCGATCATTGGCGACGCAGCGTGGAGGATGTGCCCATACTCCGCTGGCTTATGTAGCGCGAGATCGACCACTGTTGAGAAGTCGTGCCCACTTGCCACCATCACAATGACGATCGGCAAGACAAAACGCACCACAAACACTGCAATAAAGATCCCCACCGTCAGGAAAATCTTTTGCCATAGCGGGCTCAGGCTCGCCAAGACGCGGCTATTAATGACGGCATTATCGAAGCTAAAGGTCACCTCTAGCAGCACCAGGATGGTAAACAGCCACAAGCCGCTCACCCCCAAATGGCCAAAAATCGCCCCGCCCAGCAGCACTGTCAGCAGCGCCGAAAACCAAAAAATACGAAAAGGGTGATGAGAATGCCAGAGATGTTTCATAGTGATTTAGTATAGCACAGAATAGGGCAGAGCTTCACCTTCTATGGCCTTCTAAGCTAATCTTTGCGAAAGACTGCACCAAGGTCCATTATTACTCTCTTTGCCGACCACTCATCTTCTGCTTGTAGGCTCGTAGACGCCTCTTGTGCCTCTGTGAGACTCCCGAGATAGGCAATGCGTGGCTCATATGCACGTACCGTCTCTGGGTCATCTACAATACCATACGCGCTCAGCTCGGCAGCAGTGGCTGGCTGGGCTACTGCTTGCACCATCCCAACGACCTTCATCTCACCAGATGGAGTACGCACAACAACCACACCGCCCGACATACCAGGCAAAACGGCATCATCTAGCTCGTTAACATCATTTGCATCCTTAGCCAACCGCTCAAGGCCCGAGATCACGGCCATCTTGCCATCAGCCCCACGTTGCCCAGCAGGGAGGAGCACATCGACCTGCGGCGTGGCAATCGGTTGCCCCCATTCCACTGGAGCATTAGCAGGGAAGCCCACTGCAAAGAATGGCTGGCCAGCGTGCACCGCTGCTGCTATTTCCTCATCTGTTGCAGAGTGAAGGGGCGAGCTACCCGGCAGCTCATCATGCGGCCTCAATGCTGCTACATCAGGCATGCCAGAGCTCCACTGGCCTTCGGGCGGTGCTTCGCCATTATGGCAGCCTTTTTGTATCTCATGGGTCTGGCCATCAGTTGTTTGGAAGGTGATGTCTGCTTGGCGAATGGTATATTTATTAGATACCACGTGTGCGGCCGTCATTACCATAGGCGTACCATCTGGCATTGCTATGATGTAGCCACTGCCAGTGATATTCGCACCGCCTGCCTCCGCCATATTATGAGCGTGAGCGTTTATCTTGACGATGGAGTTCTGCACTGCTTGCAAAGCCTCGTGCTTTTGCTGCTCGAGCGCTTCATGATCGCCCAACGCCTCGGCAATACTCACTGGCGGACGCTGAGCGACTACCTCGGGCTGCGTTAGGTCAAGCGACGAAGGCTGGCCAACCGCCGTACATGGCGGCAGTGGCTCATATGGCCGCTGCGCCTCGCGCTGAGCATGCTTGGCATAGACCACACCAGCCATTGGCATACAGCCAATTATAGCGCCTACCACTGCACTAATTGCCTTTTTGCCCAAATTCTTTTTCTTCTCTCGCTGGAGCCGTCGTCGTCGCTCCATCCGCGTCTCTGGCTGAGAATGCGGGTCAAAACTATGTTCTCGAACTGCCATTTTTGTCATGGTTTGGCCATTATAGCGCTTTGTGGGGGTAAATACAAATTCAGTTAAGGTGACTTGATTATTTTATATTTATCTCGGTACTGCACAAGCAGGGAGTTAACATCACACAGCTCTAGCACCACCTTACTATGCATACCAAGCACTTCTTACATATATCTCACTTGAATAAATAATCAGTTCACTGCGCAATAACAGAGAAAAACATGGTGAAAAGTATTGTTCAGTCATAGATTTTGTGCGTGCTGGGCTATATAGGTATGCCTGATGTAAGCGTGTGTCAATCACATAGCGTTTCGGCTTGCACCTCTACTTGTCTGTGCCGCGCACATACGTGCGCCCATCGCAAGCCACGATGTTGCTATAGCAACTATACTTCTCGATGCTCGTTTTTCTCATTGAGAAGTATGTAGTTGAGGGTGAAAAATTATCAACACACTAAGGTGTTGTATGCTGCACCAGAGAGCGTAGCAGCGCGGAAAAGGCCTTTTTATCAAACCTTACATGCAAGCCTCTCAGTCCCTGTAGTAAGCTCTACAAGCAGGGCAAATCCGCCAGGATCGTGGCTACTACCACAGATACCAGCTATCTTTGTCTTGGTAGCGCATGTCACAAACCAGAGCAATTCACAGCACCTTCGCGCACCAAAGTAAATCAGCTTAAAATAACTAATGCGTGACTAGTTCATCACCAACTCACCCCAACAAAAAAGCGCTCATAGTAAGGGTGGGCATCACTATGAGCGCTTGGTTTGCCCTTCGTCCCACCCAATCAGGGTATACGTGATCTACTCACACATACGAGATCCGCTGGACAAAGGGGTTAGTAAGCACACAACCCTGTCTAACGGTGCTGCAGTGGAGGGTAGATAACTACAACACAGATTGTGTGCAACCTAACACGTTACCTTCGTGAAAACACTGGGGTAACTATGTTAAAATAGGGGGTATAAGGTACTTGAACGAGCTTGCGCTCAATCAATCACTTATGATACTAGCACCCGCTTGACAAAATGTCAACACTTTTCAGCACAAATTATGCAACAGATCAATCACACCACACCACAAGCCCAAGAATATCTCAATCCACTCTGCCACATTGCCAAGCCACCACAGCAGATTCACTACCTCGGTACACTGCCCGAGGAGCGCCGCCCCAGCGTGGCGATCGTTGGGTCGCGCCGGCCCACGCGCTATGGCCGGGAAGTGACGGAGCAATTCGCCCGCGAGCTGACCCGCCAAGGGGTAATTATCATCAGTGGGCTAGCCCTCGGGATTGACAGCATTGCACACCAGGCCTGCGTGGCAGTGGGCGGCACGACGATCGCTGTGCTGGGTAATGGCTTGCCACGGATCTATCCGGCCAACCATACTGCACTTGCGGGTGAAATCGTGGCCAAGGGTGGGGCAGTGGTGTCAGAGCACCTGGCGGGGGATGGCTACCGCTTTGGCAGCTGGAGCTTCCTCGAGCGCAACCGCCTCGTGGCTGGCCTGGCTGATGTCGTCGTCATCACCGAGGCGGCCGAGCACAGTGGCACGCTCAACACTACTGCCCATGCACTCGAGCAAGGCAAGGACGTCTTTGTGGTGCCAGGCAATATCACCAGCCCACTCTCGCAGGGTTGCAACAACCTTCTCAAGCAAGGTGCGTTGCCCGCCACCAGCCCAGCTGACATCCTCGCTGTCATGACCATCACACCACCCCAGCGTCAGCAGAGCGAGAATGCCACCCTGCCACTGGGTAGCACACCGCTCGAGGCTGCCATCATCAAGCTGCTGCGCCAAGGCCTGCGCGACGGCGAAGAAATGCAGCGCCGCCTAGGCACACCCATCAGCGAGTTCACCATTGCGCTAACGATGCTGGAGATCAACGGCGTTATCCGCTCGCTCGGCGCCAACCAGTGGACATTGGCTTAGTATTATGGTACAGTACCATATACTATGGCGACAGCAGAGCAAACCCCAAGACAACGCAAATATCACATGAGAGATATTCCTACTGTGCCAAATGCCATCTCGGTTACTGGGCTTGGGTTAGTAGCTGCTGGTGCTCAGAAATTTGACACTGCAACAAAGGAGAATGACAAAGCTGGCCAGATCATTGGCGCACTCATGATACTTGGTGGTCGTACATGCGACTTAGCAGATGGCCTAGCAGCGCGACGTCTTGGCCAAGAAAGTGACTTTGGTGCAGGGTTTGATGCTTTTTGCGACAAATTCGGTATGGCAGTGATTGGTATAATAGCAGGCAAGCTCTATGTTGTACCCAAACCAGTTCTAGCAACAATTGCCGCTAAGAATGCCGTCAATGCTGGCGCGACCGTCTATCATGGTCTCACAAATGACGAAGCCTTCCGTACGCCAAAATCAGGCAAGCTCAGTATGGCAGCAGATAATATAGCAATTGCTGCCTATTTTCTCAAGTCGCTCGCTCCTGAAGGTAGTAAGCTTGAGCGTTATGCTGGTGTAGCAGCACTAGGGTCGTTTGCTGCAGGTGCTGTCCTTGGTATTGCCGCTGCGAAGGACTATCTCACTGGCCACTATGCCAAAGCCAAAGACTACAGTAAATCTACCGAGTCTACCCCAGCAGCAAACACCCCAGCACGGCAACATCACATCCGTATGCGTCGCAAACGCCGCGTGCGTGGGTAACGCGATTGATGATTCGTGCAGCATTCTTTATTGGCAGCCAGGCTTCTTATATATTTGCCGCACTATCAGCAATACCCCTGCCTATAGGCCGGGGAGGGGGAGAGGGTATTCTTAATGTATCCAATTTGCATTCCACTCTACTTTGCGGTATCATAGGCGCTTGATTAGATAGATTAACAGCAAGCATATAACTATAACAAGCGAGTAGATAATCAATGAGCAAACACACACAACTAGTCATCGTCGAGAGCCCAGCCAAGGCCAAGACAATCGAGCGCTACCTGGGCGGAGAATATCAAGTGCTCTCGAGCGTGGGGCACATTCGCGCCATCCCCAAGAAGACCAAGGATGGACAACCGCCGATCGATATCAAAAACGACTTCAAGACCGTCTACGAGATCGATCCAGACAAGAAGAAGGTCATCACCGAGCTCAAGAAGGCCGTGAAGGCAGTTGGAGCGGATAATGTGTGGCTTGCAACCGATGAAGACCGCGAGGGGGAGGCGATTGCCTGGCACCTGTGCGAAGTGCTTGGCCTAGACCCGCAGCGCACCAAGCGCATTACCTTCCACGAGATTACCAAGCCCGCCATCGAGGCAGCTATCAAACAGCCTCGCACCGTAGATATGCAGCTCGTGGAGGCGCAGCAGGCACGGCAGATCCTCGACCGCATCGTGGGCTTCGAGCTGAGCCCTGTGGTGTGGCGCAAGGTACCGGGTGGCAAATCAGCTGGCCGTGTGCAAAGCCCAGCGGTCCGCCTGCTTGTGGAGCGCGAGCGCGAGATTCGCGACTTTGCGAGTAGTGCACAGTTCCGCGTAACGGCGCATTTTGTCGTAGATGGCGAGGAGCTCAAGGCTGAGCTCAAGCAGCGCTTCGACAGCGAGCAAGCCGCCCACGACTTCTTGACGGGGCTGAGTGGTGCTCGTTTCACCGTCAGCAGCATTACCAAGACACCTAGCACGCGCAACCCCGCTGCACCATTTACCACCAGTACCCTCCAACAGGAGGCCAATAGTAAGCTCGGCATGGGCAGCCGCGCTACCATGGCGAGTGCTCAGAAACTCTACCAAGAGGGGCTCATTACCTATATGCGTACCGATAGCGTCAATCTCAGCCGTCAGGCCATTGCCGCAAGCCGTACATACATTACTCAGCACTTTGGTGCCGACTATTCACACAGTCGCACCTTCGCCACGAAGTCGGCTGGTGCCCAAGAGGCTCACGAAGCCATCCGCCCGACCGACATCGCCCGCGAATCCGTCGCTGGCAGTAGCTACGACCAAAAACTCTACGACCTCATCCGCCGGCGCACCCTAGCCAGCCAAATGGCCGCTGCGAAGCTAGAGAACACCACCATTACCATCAGTATCGACAGCACGCAGCTGAGGTCAGAGAAGACACTCGTCTTTGAGGCAAAGGGTCAGACAGTGCTGTTTGATGGCTTTTTGCGCGTCTATGGCGGTAAGGATTCGACCATCCTGCCATCAGTCAGTCAGCACACAACTCTTGAACTTACACAGGCCGAGGCGCGGCAGGTCTTTGCTCGCCCACCAGCGCGCTATACCGAGGGGACGCTCGTCAAGAAGCTTGAAGAGCTTGGCATTGGTCGGCCCAGCACATACGCCACCATCATGAACACCATCCAGACTCGTGGCTATGCTGAGCGAGGCGAGAGCGAGGGTGAACCACGTGATGTCATCGTCCTGGAGCGTACGGGCGAGATCCCAAGCGATAATACCCCTGTCGTCACTCGTCGCATCGTTCAAGAAAAAACTGGTGCCACCCGTGGCAAGCTACTGCCTACCCCAGCGGGGGAGCTAATTGCTGGCTTTCTCACTGACCATTTCGACCCTATCATCGACTATGGCTTCACCGCCCGCGTCGAGACCGATTTCGATGACATCGCTGCCAGCAAGCTTGCGCGCAATGCCATGCTGCGCCAATTTTACGAGCCCTTCCATGAGCTCATCGAAAAATCCGGCGACATCGACCGCAGCACTGTTGGTGCTCACCGCGAGGTTGGTACCCACCCCAAAACGGGCAAGCCAATCTTCGCCCGCTTTGGGCGCTTTGGGCCGATGCTACAGCTGGGCAGTAGCGAGGATAAGACGACCAAGCCACAGTTTGCACCGCTCCCCAAAGGTGAGCGCATCGAGACTGTCACGCTCGAGCAAGCTCTCAAGGCTTTCGAACTACCGCGCACTGTTGGCACCACCGAGGATGGTCAGACCATCAAGGCAAACGTCGGGCGCTTTGGGCCGTACATTCAGGT
>CAURVP010000039.1:0-6532 GCA_963528475.1 uncultured Candidatus Saccharibacteria bacterium
AGAGGAGAAGTAAGATGGGTCAAAAGGTTAATCCAATCAGCTTCCGTCTGCAAGTTCATAAAAACTGGGATTCGCGCTGGTTTGCGAACAAGCGTGATTTTAGCAAATGGCTCGCAGAAGATATTCGTATTCGTGAGCTGATCGAAAAGCGCTTTGCTGCCCGCCCCACCATTTCGCGTATTGAGATTGAGCGCAGCGCCAACCTCATTACTATTACCATCCACACCGCCAAGGCTGGTGTTGTGATTGGCCGCGGTGGTGCTGGTGTGCAGGAGCTCAAAGCTCAAATCGAAAAGCTTGCGAGCCTGCCAGTGCGCATTAATATCGAGGAAGTTCGCCGCCCAGAGCTGGCTGCTAAACTGGTGGCCGAAAACATTGCTCGCCAGCTAGAGCGCCGCATTAATTTCCGCCGCGCTATCAAGATGGCTGCACAAAACACCATGAATGCTGGCGCAAAGGGTATTCGTATCGAAGTCCGCGGGCGTCTTAATAACGCCGAGATGGCTCGCCAAGAGAAGGTGATTGAGGGCTCTGTGCCACTCCACACCATCCGGGCAGATATCGATTACTCGCGCGCAAGTGCCCAGACTCCAGCCGGCACCATTGGGGTGAAGGTTTGGATCTACAAGGGTGAAAGGAGTGCAAAATAATGCTACTACCGAAGAAAACCAAGTACCGCAAGGTCCGCAAGGGTCGTAACGACGGCCAAGCAACGCGGGGTAACTACATTGCGTTTGGTGACTTTGCCCTGCAATCACAGGGCAACAACGATGTGACCAGCCGTCAGATCGAGTCTGCTCGCCAGGCAATGACCCGCTACATCAAGCGTGGTGGTAAAATCTGGATTCGTATTTTCCCACACATCCCTGTGACTCGCAAACCAGTTGGTCTTAAGATGGGGATGGGTAAGGGTAACCCAGAGTTCTTTGTTGCTAAGGTAAAGGCTGGCACCGTTCTCTTCGAAATGAAGGGTGTATCCGAGGAAGTTGCTCGCGAAGCCATGCGCCTGGCAAGCCACAAGTTACCAGTAAAGACTAAGTTTATTAAGCGAGAGGATGCATAGGTATGGCAGATTCAACACAACCAGCAGCCGAAGTAAAAACCGCTGCAGAGCTGCGCCAAGCAATCACGGCAAAGCAAGCTGACTTAGCTGCCGCCCGCCGCGGGCATGCTCTAGGTGAGCTGCAGAATCCACGTGTCCTCGGTCAAACTCGTAAAGAGATCGCCCGCCTGCAGACTGCCTTGCGTGCGCTCGAACTAAGCGAAGAAGGGAATAAGTAATATGGCCAAGACATTGACTGGCATCGTGACATCAAGTAGTCGCGATAAGACCATTACCGTCACTGTAACCAGTCGTGAAACGCACCCACTCTACGGTAAGCAGTATACTGTCAGCCGTAAGTACACCGCGCACGACGAGGACAACCAGGCCCAGGTTGGTGACCGTGTACGCATTGTTGAGACACGCCCAATTTCTAAGACGAAGTCGTTTACACTTGCGGCTATCGAAGAAAAGTCACGCGGCAGTGTTGACCTCAAAACAGAGGTTGAGGAGGTAGAAGGCTAATGATCCAGCAAGAATCACGCCTTAAGGTAACCGATAACAGCGGTGCTAAGGAAATCCTTTGTATCCGCGTACTCGGTGGTACCGGCCGCCGCTACGCTCGCGTTGGCGATGTTATTGTTGCAACGGTGAAGGACGCCAACCCAACTGGTAACGTTAAGAAGAAGTCGGTTGTTAAAGCGGTTGTTGTTCGTACACGCGACCAAATTCAGCGTAAAGATGGCTCAACGATTGCATTCGATGATAATGCAGCTGTTATTATCGGCGAAGACAAGAACCCGAAGGCCACCCGCGTATTTGGCCCCGTGCCCCGTGAGCTACGCGATATGGGCTATAACAAGATTATTAGCCTGGCGCCGGAGGTACTGTAATGGCACGTATTAAGAAGAACGATATCGTTAAGATTATCGCTGGTAAGCACAAAGGCAGCACTGGTGCAGTCGTGGCTGTACTGCCAAAGAAGAACGCCGTTTTGGTAGAGAATATTGGCAAAGCCAGCCGCAAGGTGCGTCCAAGCCAAATCAACCCACGCGGTGGCATCAAAGACATTCATGTCCCTGTGCCACTGGCTAAGGTTGCCCTGGTGGTGGACGAAAAAACCAAGGCTACCAGCCGGGTTGGCTACACCAAGAATAGCGATGGCGCTACTGTACGCGTTGCTCGCCAACTGAATGATAAGGAGATTAGCTAATGGCAAAAACAACCCACACTGCCGACACTCCTCGCTTGAAAGCTTTGTACAACAGTACGTATAAGAAAGAACTACAAGCCGAACTAAACCTGGCAAATATCCACCAGGTACCAAAGCTCGAGAAGATTGTAGTTAGCGTTGGGCTCGGTAAGAATAAAGACGATAAGCGTCACTACGAAGTAGTTAAGAATACGCTTACCAAAATTACCGGTCAGGCGCCAATTGATCGCATGGCTAAGAAGTCAATTGCAGGCTTTAAAATTCGTGCTGGCATGAACCGCATTGGTGTGAGCGTCACACTGCGCGGTGCCCGTATGTACGAGTTTATGGACCGCTTTATCAATGTGGCAATGCCACGTATCCGTGACTTCCATGGTGTTGGCGCTAAAGCCTTCGATAAGGGCGGCAACTATAACGTCGGTATTACCGAGCAGTCTATCTTCCCCGAGCTTAGCTTTGAGGAAACTCAGTCGCTCCATGGTTTGCAAGTTACCTTTGTGATTGCTAACCACGATGCGAGCCATTCACGTGCACTGCTCGAAAAATTTGGTATGCCGTTTGAAAAAGAAGGAGGACGTCGCTAATGGCTAAGAAATCTATGATCGCACGCGATGAAAAGCGCAAGCGAATGATCACCCGCTACGCTGCCAAGCGCGCCGCTCTGAAGCAAGCTGGCGACCAAGAAGGCCTGCAGAAGCTGCCACGTAATTCAAGCCCAACCCGCTGGAAGAACCGTGATGTCTTAAGTGGCCGCCCACATGGCTATATGCGTCGCTTTGGCCTCAACCGTATTAATTTCCGCGAAAAGGCCTCCAAGGGTGAAATCCCTGGTGTAACAAAGAGTAGTTGGTAAGGAAGGAGACCAGATATGTCAATGCAAACTACAGATCCAATCGCCGACCTTCTGACTCGCATCCGTAACGCGAAGATGGTTGGTAAAACCGAAGTTCGTGTACCGGCAAGCAAAATGAAGCATGTTATTGCCACCCAGCTGCAAAAAGCTGGCTACCTAGCAGATGTTGCTATGGTAGATGGCAAGCCACGTGGTGAACTGGTGGTTACCATCAACCAGCCCGGCGAGCCTGCTGCTATTACCGAGATCACTCGCGTGAGTAAGCCTGGCCGCCGCGTGTACGTTAAGTCGGCCGAGATTCCTAAGGTAAAATCCGGCCGCGGTATCGTGCTGATTAGCACCAGCCAAGGTGTGATGACTGGCCACGAAGCCGCTCGCCAAAAGCTTGGTGGTGAGTTGCTACTCAAGGTATACTAGCCACCCTGGTTTAGGCTATGTAGAGCGCACCCCATTACAGACGGTAGTGGGGTGCGTTTGATATTACGTAGCATATTTGCAAGGCTGGCAATAGGTTGGTATGCTCGGTATAGGGAGGAGGAATTGTGATGGACAACGTACCAGTAGTATTTTTGGCAGCCTTTATTATGTTTGTATCGGTGCTAACTTTTGCACTAATAAAGGCCCGCCGCGATAAGAATTAGTAAGTAAGCCTTGTGTTGCTTGACTAGTTTTAGTATAATAGGCTAGTTATTACTACGTGTGAGTGGTTTGTGGCGCCCATTATTTGCTGCGACCTCACATATAATGAAAGAAAGGTACCTATGAGTCGAATCGGAAAACTACCAGTAGCAATTCCGGCTGGCGTGACAATCACGATCGATCAAGAGGCTATCACCGTCAAGGGCCCTAAGGGCGAGTTGATGGTGCCACACTTGAGCGACGTGACCGTGACGCAAGACGACGGCGCGCTTAAGGTTGAGCGCCATAACGACGAGCGTATTGCAAAGGCCCAGCATGGCTTGCAGCGATCGCTGCTTAACAATGCTGTGGACGGCGTGACGAAAGGCTTTGAAAAGAAGCTCCAAGTCAACGGCGTGGGCTTTCGTGTTAGCGGCGGCGGCCAAGCCATCGAGATGGCGCTTGGCTTTAGTCATCCGGTAGCATACGCTGCACCAGAGGGCATCACGCTGACAGTTAATAAAATGGAAATTACCGTTGCCGGTATAGATAAGCAAAAGGTTGGCCAGGTCGCAGCAGAAATCCGTGCCCTGAAGAAGCCAGAGCCATACAAGGGCAAGGGTATTAAATATGCCGATGAGGTTATCCTCCGCAAGGCAGGGAAGGCAGGTAAGTAATTATGGCTGATTTGCAGAAGAAACTACATAATAAGCGCCTGCGTAAAAATCGTGTTCGTGCCCGCGTCAGCGGTACGGCTGAGCGCCCTCGCCTCACGGTAACGGTAAGCAATAAGCACATTAGTGCCCAGCTGATTGATGACCAGGCCGGCCGCACACTGGCTGCTGCAACAACAGTCGGTGCAAAAGCAAGCGGCACAATGACAGAGCGTGCTGCTGGTGTTGGTACATCGCTTGCCAAGCAAGCCAAAAAAGCAAAGATTAACGCAGTTGTGTTTGACCGCAATGGTCGCCAGTACGCTGGCCGCCTGAGTGCTCTGGCAGATGCTGCACGTAAGGAAGGATTGGAATTCTAGTATGGCAGAACAACGGACTGCAAATACTACCCCACGCCAAGATGGCCACCGTGGCCGCCAGCGTGGTGGTCGCCGCGATGACCGGCGAAACCGGCGCGATGATACGCCAAAAGAATTTGAAGAGGTCGTGATTAATATCGACCGCGTGGCGCGTGTCGTCAAGGGTGGCCGCCGCTTCCGCTTTAAGGCACTGGTGGTAGTTGGTAACCGCAAGAATAAGGTTGGCGTTGGCGTTGCTAAGGGCCAAGACGTGCAAACGGCTATTTCTAAGGCAACTGATGTCGCCAAGAAGAACCTGGTCGTTATCCCGCTTGCCAACGACACTATCCCGCACGATGCTGAAGTAAAGGTAAGCGGCGCGCAGGTGCTCATTAAGCCAGCTGCACCTGGTACCGGTATTATCGCCGGTGGTGTGATCCGCCAAATCATTGGTGTAACTGGTATTCGCAACATGCTTTCGAAGAGCCTTGGCTCAACCAATAAGGTTAATATTGCCTATGCTACCATTGATGCGCTCAAGACCCTGGTTCCTCGTGAGCAGTGGCTCAATACGAGCACAACCAAGAAAGGAGCGAAGTAATGACCAAATACAATCAGCTCCAGGTAGCTGCCAATAAGACAAAGGTGCGGGTTGGCCGCGGTATTGCTGCTGGCCGTGGTAAGACTGCTGGCCGTGGTACTAAGGGTCAGAATGCCCGTACTGGTAAAAAGCTCCGGACCATGTTCCAGGGTGGTCAACGCCCACTTGCGCAGGCGATTCCAAAGAATCGTGGCTTTAAGAGCTTACGCACTCCTGCCCAGGTTGTCTACAGCGACCATCTGAACAGCCTCAGTGGCACCGTTGATAACTTTGCCCTCTACGAGGCCGGCCTTGTGGCGACACCGTTCCACACCATTAAGGTGATTGCCCGTGGCGAACTGACTGCTGCCGTGGATTTGCAGGTGCAGGCTGCATCGGCAAGCGTTAAAGAAGCACTCGCGAAGGCAGGTGGTAGTTTTACAAAAACCGCAACCCCACTGCCAAAATCTGCTAAGCAAGCTGAAGCAGAAGACAAGTAGCATTTGCTGCACACGTGCAATTGACCGCTCGTATACGTAGTAGCCCCGTCGTGTAACACCGCGGGGCTATTGTGTTTTATGCGGTATTATTGAATAATGTGCGCGTAATCATAATTGTTATGATATACTATAGGTATTATGGAAAAGCGCCGCACACTGACTCAGCAGCAAGAGCAAGAATCACCTGCACCGACACACGAAAAAAAGTCTTCACTGGGTAAGGAAGCGTTGTCTCTCACGCGGCGGTTCGCAGCTGGTTGGCTTGCAGGTGTGGCGCTATGGAACATTGCACTTGAAGCTGGGCACTATACCGGCACAGATAGCTACCTGATGCATGCGCATTTTAAGCTCTATGATGGATTCCATGACCATCATGTGTACCCGGGTAGCGATACACCGGGGCTTAGTGAGCAGACTAGCCGCGCTGCCAGCTCACTACTAGACACTAATGTAAAGGTGAATTGCTTTAGTCCAGAATCATTGATGGAATCTGTTGTTGGTACCAGAAGTGAAGATATCGCAAGCGGCCAGGCGTTCCCAGCTGGATTTGTTCTCCAAGGCCACCTGCCACGAGTGCTGGGGACGAATATTGCAAGTCGCCCAATCTGGGACAATGTGATTAACTTGGAAGACAATATTTGTAAGTCAGTGGTTGATTTCGAAAAGAATGGCTCACACGGGAATGCGCGAAAAGAGACGAAGGAGCGTATAGAT
>CAURVP010000040.1:0-6302 GCA_963528475.1 uncultured Candidatus Saccharibacteria bacterium
TTCCACGTTCGCTTGCACCCCATCACTACCTACCAATGGAGTATAGCAATCGGCTGTAATGATCAACCAAGCCCAGCGCACTATACACACCGAACCGAAAATGTTCCGGCCAGATACCCCACAGAGCTCCTCCACGTACGTCAGTGCTGGCCTCCATATATTTTCTTGTTCGGTGTGTATAGCGCGCTAACTATTGGTAAGGTTTTGGGCCTATGTCGCACCCACTTGACTAGCCTTTCATATATTGATATATATATATTAGCTTTTGTTGACATATGTTCGCATTTTGTCCAAAAGTGTTGTTTGACAAGCAGAGCATACAGCTCAAGGTGGGCTGCCCAGGCATGGCTACCATAGCCGCGCCCCAGCACCCCATCTTGAGTCGCCGCATCCGAGCGTCGACCAGTGTTATTCTACACAAGCGTCCGCTTGGGTGGGGAGAGAGTAGTGTCATGAGCAACATCAGTTTTATTATTGATGTAAAAAGGGAGAAGGAGAGTACAATAAAGCACATTGTTGGCATATTCATTGGCATTGCCAACATCGTCGTTAAGGTGATTGCAATCACCTTACTATGGAGATGGTTTGTCACACCATCTCTCGGTCTCCCCGAAATTGATGGGGTTCAGGTGTGCGGTATTATGCTGCTTATAGCCCTCGTAAGGGGGATTGTCCCAAGTGAATATACAGCCCATTCTCTGCGGTGTCACTTGGTAAGAAGCTTGGCGATCATTACGCCCCTGATTCTTGGGTGGCTCCTTCACGTTTTCGTGTAGAGCCCCCTCATCGAACATGACATCCACCCTAGAAGGGTGTCTACCCTCTCTTGCTCTGCTTGTCATGTTCGCTTCTTGCGATGCTCTTGCCTGCTGGTAGTACTTTAGCATCTCTAATCATTGCAATTATTTTTATTACTCACACAATCCCCCACCTTCTAGATAAAACCGCTCTGGTCAAGCGGTAAGCCGCTCATTGTAGCCACAAGCCTTCTCAAACATCCCTCGCTCCAAGAATGACATACAACCTGGCATCATCACCCTTATGCTGTTGCAACACAATGAAAAAACCGCCCTCCATCGAGAGCGGTTTCGTTATAGTGTGCGAGGTATCTAGAACTGCACTTGCACTGGGTTCTCGACGCTGGCGCGGTCTTCGACCTCGAAGAACTCGCGAGCTTTGAAGCCCAGCATGCCAGCCACGATGTTGGCGGGGAACATAGCAATGCGAGTGTTGAGGTCGCGCACACCACCGTTGTAGAAGCGGCGCGCTGCCTGGATCTTGTCCTCAGTGTCTACCAGCTCTTGCTGCAGCTGGATGAAGTTTTGGTTGGCCTTGAGCTCTGGGTAAGCCTCTGCTACGGCAAACAAGCTCTTCAGAGCACCCTCGATCATATTCTCTGCCGCAGCCGTCTCTTGCACGCCTTGGGCATTCATGATGGCGCTGCGAGCCTCTGCCACGTTCTCGAAGACCTCCTTCTCGTGCGACGCATAGCCCTTCACAGTGCCCACTAAGTTCGGGATGAGGTCTGTTCGGCGCTTAAGCTGGACAGTAATGTCGCTCCAAGCTTCGTCCACGCGGATCTTCAGCTTGACCAAGCTGTTGTACGTTGCCCACATGAAGATGCCAAACAAAACGAGCAGGCCAATCACGCCGAGCAAAACGATTAATGCTATTGTCATAGTGTCGTTTCTCCTTTTTGGTTATAGCCTTATTATAGCAAATTGTGTGACTTATACTAGCCGCTATGGTAATTCTACAATAAATCTTGGGTTAGTGGCCAGCACGAATGCCGCCACACTCACCCTTCTGGCTATGTATACGAAAAACCACTCTCCTCAAGTGGTTTTCTCTGTTATATCATGCCTGGTGCGCAAGGCGGGAATCGAACCCGCACGGCCTTTGGCCAAGGGATTTTAAGTCCCTCGCGTCTACCAGTTCCGCCACTCGCGCTTGCAGTCGCACTTCTGGCATAGCAGCCATGTGCTGCTTGTATTATACTATGTTTATGAAGCAAATTGTAATAATTCACGGCGGATCAAGCTTTAATAGCTACGAAAATTACTTGAATAATCTAAAGAATAGCCAGCTGCAGTACGAACGGCTACTGTGGGCGCAAAAATGGCGTGACTGGCTGGCGCAAGAAATCGTTGATGCCGATGTTTTGCTGCCAGATTTCCCTAATAAGCAAAATGCTCACTACGCTGAGTGGAAAATATACTTTGAAAAGTTATTACCTCTGCTTGGTGATGACGTTCAGCTGGTTGGTTATAGTTTGGGCGCAATGTTTTTGGCAAAGTACTTGCATGAATCACCACTGCATATGCCAGTCCGGCGGCTCGTGCTAGTTTCGCCGTGCTATGACGATGAATCGAATGAAGACCTCGGTAGCTTTCAGGTAGTAAGCGCCACAGGACTCGAAAAATCAGCAAAGGAGATCCACCTATTCCACAGTAAAGATGACCCGGTTGTGCCTTTTACAGAGCTTGCTAAATTTCAGCGAGACGTGCCGACTGCTCAGGCGCATATTTTCGAAGATCGCAATCATTTCTTCCAACCAACCTTCCCTGAACTAAAAGAACTATTAGAGCAAAAATAGCTCTATCGAGAGAGCTATTCATCAACAATTGTGGAGGCACGTACGAGAGTCGAACTCGTCTAAAAGGTTTTGCAGACCTCTGCGTAACCGCTCCGCCAACGCGCCACACCCCTATTATACCAAACTATATCTGTTCTTTGAACATCTCATAGAATGCACCACGCTGCGCCATCAATGCGGTAGCAGTGCCATGCTCAACAATGCGGCCGTGGGCGATAACGTAGATAGCATCCGCCTTCTTAACAGTGCTATAGCGGTGGCTAATGGTGATAATAGTCTTGCTCTGCTTGGCAAAGAGGTGGCGAAAGATGCGCGCTTCGGCGGCGGCGTCAATGGCGCTGGTGGGTTCGTCGAGGATAATGATGGGCGCATTGCGATACAAGTTGCGCGCCAAAGCCAGGCGTTGCCACTGCCCACCAGATAGGTCGACCCCTGTTTCGTGGTCATCCGCCTCCATCCATTTGCTGATATAGCTGTCCCCACCATGAGGGAGTTTGCGGACAAAATCGGCTGCCTCGGCCTGGCGCAGTGCAGCATCGCGGCGCGCTGCATCCACTGGCTGCGAGACATCGCCATACCAGACATTCTCGTGCGCCGTGGCGAAGTCATAGCGGATGAATTCCTGCCCCAGCACGGCTAATTGCCGATGCCAAGCTACTGGGTTGATATGGCGGAGATCGTGCCCATCAATGGTAATACTGCCCTTGGTAGGCTGGTAGAGACCAGTGAGCAACCGAACGAGCGTGCTCTTGCCAGCGCCATTTTCGCCCACAATGGCAATGTGCTGACCACGGCGAATAGTGAGAGAAATATCACGCAGCACCGCTGTCTGCGTGCCTGGATAGCAAAATGACACTTGCTGCACCGCGATCGCATCACGCAGCGTTACCTCATCGATGGTGGCTGCATGGCTTGCAACCGGCAGCGCCATAAACCGCTGGTAGTCTGCCATAGTGGCGAGGTCTTCGTCAATCATATTATATGTATTGATCACGCTGTCCATCTCGCTCATCACTCGCCCTACCATTTGCTGCACAAGCACAAATTGCCCAATCGGCTGACGGTGTGCCACGATCTCCAGCACCACCCAGACAAGCGCCACTACCTCCGCTGCCGCCTGGATAATCTCTCCGCCCAGGCGCTGCCCCATAAAGCGGCGCTCGTAGCCAAGCACCCGCAGCCGATCTTTATCCCGCAGTGCTGCTCGCTCACCAAGTAGATGGTGGATCACTCCATAGAGGCGCAGCTCAGCAATGAAGTTCGGCCGGCTAAGGATGTGCTCAATCCACGCCATGCGCCGCCGCGTCGCCACCTGCTCGCGCCAGTGACCAGCCTGCAAACGCGACAGCCGCACCTGCACCACACTACTTGGCACAAGCGCCACGAGCACGAGCAACCCCAGCCACCAGCTCACCATCACCATCATCCACAGGCTTGTTGCCAGCGACACTAGCGCCGTCAGCATTCGCACCAGTTGGATAAAGAGGTACGAAAATGACTGGACGAAGCGCTGCGCTTTATCAAACATATCAATGGTCGCAGGGTCGTCGTAGCGCCAAAAATCCAGCGCATGGAGACGGGCATACATATGGTCACTCATGGCAGCCTCGATGCGATAGCGCGACACTTGGTCATAATACCCTTGCACCACCGACCACACACTCACCACAACGCCCAGTACCACAGTCACTACTACATAGATGAGGAGTTGCGGCTGCCCACCCGTCGCATATGCCTCAGCCAAAGCCGTTGTCGCAAGAGCGGCATAGTATGCCGTGGCCAGTGGCAGCACCGCCGACAGCACCGCTCCCACCGCTTGGACTGCAATCGTCAGCGGTGCTTCTCGCCAAATAATCCGCACCACCAGCCACAACCCCGCCAAGCGCTGGCGTAATGAGGAGGTAGGTATGGTGATAGGTAGTTTAGTCATGATATTCAATTATCGTGCAGGCTTATAGCCCCATTGTAGCAATTGTCGCTCTGTACTTTCTACTTGTTTCGTGGCTGGCCTCTCGATGTTTTCTTGCTCGGTAAGCATGCTAGGCTGGCGCAAGAGATGAGTATGGCTATAGAAACTCAAATATTGCCAGCCACCAAGCTCGAGTGGCGTCTCACTACTGATGCGCCACTCGAGCTTAGCATGTTGTTCCTTGTAGTCCTATGCTTTGGCGAGGCTAATCTGCAGCTCAGCGCCATCTACTGTAGCCGTCGTCTGGTAGAGTACATCGCCTGACTGCTGCATCGTGGCCAGCGTCTCGCTCGCGATTGTGTCGGCATACTCAGCGAGGGCTTGGCGGAGCTGCTCAGATGGCTTATCATCAGCCCCAACCGCTAGGTGTAGTACAATCCGATCATCCACCTGCAGGCCAGCCTTTTTACGAGCGCTCTGGACGTGGCGAATGACTTCACGCATCAAGCCTTCGCGTTTGAGCTCGGGGGTGATAGTCTTATCAATTTCGACCCAGCTCTCTGGCTTGGCCGCGCCTTCAGTCACGCCATCATCCGCCAAATGCTCGTTTAGATTCTCAACCCAGCGAATTTCCTTGACATTGAGCTCCTCGGCCATGATCTGCTCGTAGTACTCAGCCAGCTTTGCCCCCGCATAGGCCGCACGCTGCAGCGGCTGGCGAACCTTAATCGACTCCTGGTGCTCATCCTGCTTCATGCGCAGGCTCAGGCCAGTGTTGATCAGCTCACGCGTGCGAGCCATATCAGCCAGCACCTGCTCATTCACCTCACCAGCTGGCAGCCAATCCTTGAGGTGGATCGACTCACTATCACCCGTTAGGTTATGGTACAACTCCTCAGCCAAGAACGGGGTAAACGGTGCCAGCAGGTGGCTCAGGCGCACCAGCACATAGTACAGCGTGCGGTAGGCGTCGCTCTTGTCGCCATCATCTTCAGCGCCCGCGGCCCCTTTTGATGATCTCCAGAAGCGGCGGCGACTGCGGCGCACATACCAATTACTGGCGTCATCCAAGAACGGCAAAATTGGGCTGAGTGCATCAGGGATATTATAGGCATCCATCTGCTTCTCGACCTCCGCCACCAGCTCGTGCAAGCGGCTGATAATCCAGATATCGAGGGGGTTAGATAATTTATCAATATCGACACTGATCTGGAACGAGTTCTCAGTTCCAGTGCGAGGCAAGGATTCGGGAGTATCGGAGTGAGCCGTATTAGTGATACGGTGAACGAGAAACGCACTCGAAGACGCCGTATCGTACGGAAATGTGAACTCGTCGACCTCCGCATACATCGTAAAGAAATCATACATATTCCAGATCATTGCCAGCTTCCGCGCTACATCACCCACGTCCTTATCGTGCAGGGCGAAGTCCTCGCCATTGAGCAGCGGGCTACTCAGCAGCAGGAAGCGTAAGGAATCAGCACTGAACTTATCCATCAACTCATTCGGATCGGTAAAGTTGCCAAGTGACTTACTCATCTTGCGGCCGTCATTGCCCGCTACCACACCAGTAGTAATAACGTTGCTGTAGGCGTTTTTGTGCTGCGCACCTGCCTCACCAAAGGCACCAATTTCCGCCAAAGCAACATTGACGGCATGCACATAGTAGAACCACGCCCGCACCTGGCCAATGTACTCAACGATGAAGTCCGCCGGGTAATTCTGCTCAAACTTAGCCTGGTTTTCAAACGGATAATGCAGCTGCGCAAACGGCATGCTACCGCTCTCGAACCAGCA
>CAURVP010000041.1:0-6123 GCA_963528475.1 uncultured Candidatus Saccharibacteria bacterium
CGCCCTGGCCTTCCCGGGCATCTTCCGTGGTGCGCTCGATAACGGCGTGCAAAAAATCACCGACGAGCACAAACTCGCCGCCGCCCAGGCACTGGCAGCGCTGGTCGATGAACCCACAGCCGACTACGTCATCCCCTCGCCATTTGATGAGCGCGTAGTTGAGGCCGTGGCGAAGGTTATCCGCTAGTAGACTACCTGCCCGCATAAAGCAAAAGAAAATCCCCCGCTCCACAGGCGGGGGGTTACTCCATACACACCTATGTACAATGACACAAGTAGTTATGGAGTGAAAGTGTGCCGAGTTCCATATCAGCATAGACACGCTGCCAGCTCATATACGGCACCGTCGGCACAGTAAGTGATTGTTTGAGCGCAAAGGCATATGTACGCGCGAGCTCAGGGCCAAAGCGCTTCTGTAGTGCGGCTACTGTAACATACTCATCATGCTGCATTACTTGATGGGCATGAACGAGCAAGCCGTTCAATCGTGCCTGCTCACCCTGGGCCCAGCCACACAGCTCTTGGCTGAGCCGTGTGATATACGCTTTATCGACCGGTGGCTTATCGCTAGATATATTACATATCTGGCGCACTCGATCGAGCGTCATGCTAGCAATGTGCTCAGCATCATATAACCTTTCATAAAGCTGCTGAATCGAAAATCCCGGTAGCTGCAAACCTGCCGCGCGGACACAAACCATAGCAACCGCGTATGAGCGCTGCTGAATATGGCTCATGTCGTCGCCCTCCACGGGTGGAAAGGGAGCGTCGTACAGCTTATCTAGGTTCTCGCCCAGCGCTAGCAAGCCTTCAAAGGCTTGTGCCCAGCCCCGAATATAGAATTCATCGCTACACTGGCACAGTTGCCATAGCTTATGAATATTATCAAGCTCAAGCATAGTGCTCCTCTCGTCTACCGCCTAGGACCATCCCAAGTGGTGGCTATACATCAATCGGCTTTGGTGTATAGCGAGCCATTTTTTATTTTACCATGCCCTGCCTTCACGCTAAACGGCATTACCCAGGGTATGCGTACGTATCTTTAGCTAGATCACACGGTTGACTTCTTCGAGCGTTGTCTCACCGCGCAGGGCCGCGAGCACCCCCGCCTGCAGCAACGTTACCATACCCTGCTTTTTAGCAGCCGCCTCGATGGTTTCGGTATGAATATCCTGCACATCACCACGGATAAACTTCTGGACTTCTTCTGTCACAACCATTTGCTCCATCACCGGCATACGCCCCTTGTAGCCAAATGGCACGTCATCAGTTGGTACTGCCCGCCAGAGTGTAAAAGTATCAAGATCAGGGTGCTCGATTTCCGGCGGTAGATCCTTCAGCACCTCTTTAACCCAGCGGCGTGTTGCCTCGTCCGGGCGGAATTCCTCCTTCGAATCTTGCCACAGTCGGCGCACCAGGCGCTGCGCAATCAGCAAGCGAATCGATGAGCTAAAAATTGGGTTCTGGCCAATCATATCAATGATACGGCTAAAGGCAGCGCTCGTAGAGTTAGCATGGAAGCTCGAAAGCACCAAGTGCCCGGTAATTGACGCTTGAATCGCTGTGCGGGCCGTCTCTTGGTCACGAATCTCACCCACCATCACAACATCCGGGTCAAGACGCAGCACACTACGCAGACCATCAGCGAAATACTGGCCATTGGTGGTGTCAATCGGGATTTGCGTGACCCCTGGGATACTATTTTCGATTGGGTCCTCAAGCGTAATAATCTTGCGGTCATCGGTATTAAGTGCGTTCAGAATACTATACAGCGTGGTGGATTTACCGCTACCGGTTGGGCCGACCATCAGTAGCATACCACGCGGGTGGCTCACAACCTCATCGATTTCTTTACGCTCACGTGGGGCAATACCAAGCAAATCAAGGTTAAGGTCATCGGTATTAAAGTTAAATAGACGCAGCACAACATCCTGCCCGTACATGGTTGGCACTGCCTCCACGCGCAAGTTTAGCAAATGTGTGGCATTGGTGCTTGGATCATAGATTTCTTTATGCATATGGCCCGACTGCGGCGCACGCGAGGCCGTCGAGATATTTGCTTGTGAACTCAGTGCTGCCATCAGCACACGGTAGCGGTCCTTTTCTAGAATTGCCACCGAGTGCAGCGCACCATCAACACGCATGCGCACCCGGATTTCGCTGCGCTGGTTTTCGATGTGGATGTCGCTTGCACCCAGTTTATCCGCCTGCTGCACCAGGTAGTCGAATACCATATCGGTACCAACAGAGTTGAGGGTTTTACTAACGGACGCAATTGTTTCGCTATCGCCTTCTTTAGCGATTTCAATATCATCGTAGTGGATCTCGGGCGGTGGATCATAGCGCAGCATAAAGGCATCGTACCCAGACTGGCTAATCAAAAAGAACTGAATGGCCTTACCGTCATCGGCGTATTCGCGCTCCATACGCACCAGGAGCGACTGCGGCGTTGTGCTGGTGACAGCAAAACGATAAGGCTCACTTTCGCTCCCCATCACGAGGGGTATGATTCTATCTTTATGCATCTGATCGATGCTTAGCAAACCCTCTACGAGTGGCAGAGCCTGTTCGATTTGGCGGGTGTCAAGATACTGCAGCCCCAGAATCGCCGCCCGGCGCTCGGTGCTTTCTTCGTCGTTATTACGGCGTTGTGCCTGAATTTTTGCTTCGTCCATTAGCCTTATTATAACAAACCATAAGCAAATTAGGCATAAAAACCGCCCTGCGTTTTACACAGGGCGGCCAGTAGAACGGGATAGCACCCAGGGTTACTTGCGTGTAAACAACCCCTTGAGTGATAGGCGTGAATCGTACTGCATCGCGCCGTAGCGGAACAGGTAGACTGCCAGGCGAATGATAAGTATACCAAGCACTACAAGCATCGTAATAGTCACAGCTGCCGTGACTGGGTCGAGCGAGCCAAAGGCATTGCGCAACATACTAGTCACTGGTGACGTGAGTGGGAAGTAGGTAAAAATCTGCACAATTGGCGAGCTTGGGTCACTCAGAATCAAGCTAATGATATAGAATGGAATGAACATCGCCAGGATAACAATCCCAAACCACTGCCCTGCTTCTTTAGCCGTTGGCATAATTGCACCGGTTGCCATCAGCGAACCAGTAAACACCAGAATACCACCAATCAGCAGCAAGAAACCAATCCCCATAGTAACTGGGTCAATGACCAAGCCCTTCAGCATAGCGAGGTCCGGCAAGTTGACGGTATGGCTATTCGTACCAAGTACAAAGTAAGCAATGACTACAGGAATCAGCACGACAAGCATCTGCACAAGCCCAGCTAAGAAGGTGGCGATCAGCTTACCAACGATCAGGTTAGTTGGGTTGAGCGTTGTCAAGATCATCTCGGTGACACGGTTTTCCTTTTCCTCGATCGTACTATTAAGCAGGTTATTACCAAGCATAACAATCGCAAGATAGAAGATTGCCAGGAAAATTAGCGGTGGCGCGGCTGCTAGCCAACCAGCAGCTTCTTCGCCGTTATGCTTATAGGTCGTAGTGTGGGTTTTGGCATTACCCTTGCTAAGCTCAATTAAATCGTTACTACCAATCCGAGCATTAGCACTCAGGGTGAGTAGTTGCTTTGCAACTGTTTCGTATTTTTGATTATTAAACAAGCCAACATCCTTACCATAGACTTCCACCTGATTACGAGTAACATCGCTTGGGTAGTAGAAGAATGCATCAACCTTATGATTACGCACATCCTGGATTGCCTGCTGCTTATCAGTTACCTTTTTGGCCTGTACGCCTTCAGCAATTTGCGGCACAATCAGCTTTGAATCATCCTGGTAGACAATACTAAACTTTTCTTTACCAAGCTTATCGGAATTATCCTGCGTGGTTTTATTACTGTAGAATACAATTCCAAAAATCACACACATCAGGATCGGGAACGACAGCGTCGCCGCCCAGAATGATGGCTTTTTAATGGTGCGCCAAAACTCAAAACTAATGACAGTGCCTAGGTTATAACGGTTAGCCATTGGTTACCTCCTCTTGCGCATGTGCGCCGTATACCTGCAAAAAGACCTCATCCATCGTAGCCTTGCCATACTGGGCCAGCACCTCTGGTACAGTGCCATAAGCTGTTTTATTGCCATCACGCAGCAGCAAGAGTCGGTCACACAGGCGTTCTACCTCGCCCATATCGTGGGTGATCAAGACGATGGTCGCGCCCTTTGCCTTTTGCTCATCAATAATATCCATCAGCAAACGGCGGTTAACAGGGTCGAAACCCTTGGTTGGTTCGTCAAGAATCAAAAGGCTTGGGTCGTTCATAATAGTGACGCCCAGCTGCACCTTCTGCTGCTGCCCGCCAGATAGCTTATCGATCTTTGACTTGGCTTTATCGGCGAGGCCAACACGCTCTAGGTAGGCAAGCGACCACTGCTTTGCCGCCGCCTTATCGAGCCCTTTCAGCCGCCCAAAGTAGGTCATAACATCAATGACGCTTTCCTTTTTATACAGGCCACGCTCCTCTGGTAAGTAGCCAATTTCGCTGCCATATTCAGGCTTAAATGTGCGCCCGTTTACCAGCAGCGTGCCACGCGTGGGCTTATAAATACCCAGCAGTGCCCGTAGTGTGGTGGTTTTGCCACTCCCATTGCTACCCAGGAGTCCGAATGTTTCGCCTTGGTTGATCTGAAACGACAGCCCATCAATAACCGTTTTATTGCCAAACTTCATAACAAAGTCGTCAATAGCAATAACCGGAGTTGGAGTTGTTTCCATATGCCTCCCTCTACTGTTTACAATTGATATCTATATCGTATCACAAAGGCCCCCCTTAGCAAGCATAAGCAATAGAGCAATAGATGGCACCTGCGGCGCCTTCATACAAGCCATAACCCCACGTGCTACAATGGTAGCTATGCAATCAGCGCTTCGTTTTACTATTACCCACCGCCTACCCGGTGCGCTTGGCCGCAGCGGTGTTATCACAACCCCACACGGCAGTATCGAAACACCAGCTTTTATCCCGGTTGGTACCCAGGCAACACTAAAAAGCCTCACACCAGAGCAGCTAGCAGCCACCGGCGCCCAAGCCTGCCTGGTGAACGCCTACCATCTTTATCTGCGCCCGGGGCATGATGTGATTGATGAGGCCGGTGGCATCCATACCTTTATGAACTGGGCTGGGCCGACCTTTAGCGATAGCGGCGGGTTCCAGGTTATGAGCCTTGGCGTGGGTTTTAAAAAAGTAATTGACATGAGTGGCAATGGTGATGGTAACGTCACACACAAAAAGGATAAGCTTGCTACGATTGATAACGATGGCGTTACTTTTAAATCCCACCTTGATGGCAGCTTGCACCGCCTTACCCCCGAAATTTCGATGCAGATCCAGCACGGTATTGGCGCTGATATTACCTTTGCGTTTGATGAGCTCACCACCCTACACCATAGCTACGATTACCAGGTCGAATCCCTCAACCAGCGCACCCACCCCTGGGCTGAGCGCAGCCTGGCCGAGCATAAACGTCTGAATGCAGCCCGCACACACCGGCCGCCGCAAGCACTATTTGGCGTGGTGCAGGGGGCGCATTTTGAGGATTTACGCCGCGCCTCGGCCCGTTTCTTAGGGGCGATGGATTTTGATGGCTACGGCCTTGGTGGGGCACTCGAAAAATCGCGCATTGGTGAAATCGTTGGCTGGATGAGCGAGGAACTGCCTGAAGGCAAACCGCGCCATATGCTTGGTATTAGCGAGCCCGATGATATTTTTGCCTGTATTGCCCACGGCGCTGATACCTTCGACTGCGTTTCGCCAGCCCGAGTGGGCCGTAACGGTGCCCTCTATACACCACATGGCCGGGTTAATATTCGCCGGGCCGAGTTTAAGCGCGACTACCGGCCTTTTTCTGCCGACTGCGATTGCTATACCTGCCGCCACTACAGCCGTGCCTATCTACACCATCTCTTCCGCACCGGCGAGCTACTTGGCAACACACTAGCCACCATCCACAACGAACGTTTTATTGTGCGGCTTGTTGATGATATTCGCCTGAGTATTCAGAACGGTACCTTTACTGACGTGCAGCGCGATTTCTTAGGCCAGTATTACGCACACTAACTGAAGCTTGACTTATAGCGCCATTACTC
>CAURVP010000042.1:0-6041 GCA_963528475.1 uncultured Candidatus Saccharibacteria bacterium
TCCATCGATCTCGTTGAATTTCTCGGTTACGGTTGTTGTGAGTGCTGCAATTTGCTGTGAGAGTTCTTCATTTGTCATACTTCTATTTAAACACAAAGCGGGCGCGCAAACAACGTCGAGACGCTTATTTGTGTGGTATTCAAAACTGGCGCTGACCTGCGCAAATGTAGGGGTTTGCTGTATGTGTGGCGCCCTTCTGTCGACATCCTTTGCGAGAGGCTGTCTACGATATCGTATCTTGTCGGCCGACTTCCCTGCGCACCACTTGCATTGCTCAGATAATACTGATCGTGTTTGATCTTTGTGTTCATATTTTGCTATACTATATTTATTCATGGCCAGCAAAGATGTACTGCCACTGTATCGTCGGCTGCTCAAGACCAAAGCAGCGTTGCTGGCCGTCTCCTTCACCTTGATCGGTATTCTGCTCATCATGCTCAACGCCTGGCTGGCGACGCTGAGCCTGGGCGACTGGAGCTGGCTGCATCATCTGCCGCTGGATGAGGTCGGTGGCCCGTTGCTTGGGGCTGGTCTGGTCTCCACCATCCTGGACTACTCCTACCGGCGCGACCAAGAAGACATCGCCATCCAACGCACCCAGCAGGCCATCGTCGACCTGTCGCCGGCCAAGCTGTGGAGCGTCCTGTGCGAGGGTCTTGCCCGCCACCCCGCAGAGCTGGCTCGCCTGACCACGCCCGAGCGGCTCGACGATGCGGCAGCGGCCATCATGGCGCAGCGCCTGGGCGACGAGCAGTTCGCCCGCGAGATATATGCCGACATCCGCGACCAAGCCATTCGCGCTGCCGAGCGGTGGTACGACGTTGAGGCGCGCGTTCGGCTCTCTACTGCAGTAGAGAGGAGTACCGCAGGTACTCCTCTGCTCGACGTGACGGTGGAGTGGGAGTACACCACTGTGCCCAGTGGAAGTGAGCGCCGCTTTGCCTGCGTATCCGATCGGGCGGCATACAACGCGCTGCGCGGCGATATCCCCGCCACCTCTACTTGGTTCATGGCACCGCGCCCCGGTATGGACGCACGCAGTCAGGAGTCCTACGAGTTGCTCGAGTTAACCGTCGATGGCCGGCCACAGCCGATCCGCCGCACCGTCCAGGCGACTGGCCAGACCTATCGTGTCCAGCTGGACGCCGCAGCCCAGAGCGGTGAGCCGGTGCGGATTCGGCAGTTACTCCGTGTCGTCACCCCGTCGTGGGGCCACCGTCTCTTCGTGGAGCTGCCCCAGCCTGCGCGTGGGCTCTCACTCCGTGTCGACTACACAGATACCGCGATCGCCGAGATGATGATCACCGACACGGTTGCGGCGACGCAGGTAGCCCGGGTACATCGTTCGCCGAAGGCTGTCAGCAGCCGCGTCGTGTCGCTCGACATGCCTGGCTGGCTGTTGGCCAAGGCTGGCTTTGCAGTGACTTGGACGCTCGAATCAGAGCTGCCCCACGACGCCGAGCACCGTGAGGCAGCCTGATGGATTGCAGTCAGTCGCCACCGCTCATCGCTCTCACCTCCCCGCTGCTCGGGCTGGCATCGTGACCCCGATGCTACTCATCAGTCTGTAGATCTTCAAGTAGCAGGTAGCCAGGCTGAGAGATGTGGCTGTTGGTGATCTCCAGAAGACGGTGGGCAGGAACCTGCGTGCCTACCGGCTGGAGAGAGGCCTGAGCCAAGAAGCCTTCGCAGACGTTCTTGGCGTCCACCGCACCTACATGGGCGGAGTCGAACGCGGGGAACGCAACCTCACCCTTAAGAGCCTGGAGAAGATGGCGGAGCAGATTGGGGTGGAGCCTCTGACGCTCCTGCAGAAGTAGTGCAGGGTTGAAAGGGGCCAGGAGAGCGGGGCTGTGGTGGGTGGGAAGCAAGCTTCGCACCTGGTAGGCGCTAGCCTTATGTACATGCCGAAATAGTTCGTCGATCAACTATGTTGGGGGCGACACGCGCCGTATGGGCCTGTGGGTTGGAAAACATGGCTATTGGAGAAAGCGGACACCCAACTATATACTGATGGAATGCGTCCGGTACAGTATTGGGACATCAGTTCTTGGAACGAACCAAGTAAGAATACCCTCGACAGGCTTCCAGATTACTGCCATAGTTGGTCAGTCATGGGGCGGCTCAAGGAACGCTATCGAATCAACGATGCTTCAACCTCGCAAAGTGGGCCAAAATGGGAAACCATTGTCGTGCTCGCCTTTATTACTCAGCCAGCAGATGCGCTAGAGTTACTGGCAGGCAATGGTGTGGTGTTGAACCTACGTTCCGGCAATCGATGGGACGTGTTTTTCCCTGGCTACTTCCAGACAGTATCAAGTGAACATAACGTATTCCTACCTGGGTCTACGCCAGTTGGTGATGGTTTTCTGTCGAACTGGTACTTTAATGCCAAGGACTTTGACACCATGCGCAGGCGGGTGGAGAGGATGAGCCGAGGTCGATTTGTCTACGACGGACGGCCAACTATCATGGTGGTACGAGCCACCTACGACGACTATGGCGAACCATCTATCGACTGGAGTTCCGTTGCGTTTGGTCCTCTATCAGATCGTCTTCATGGGGTGGAAACGCTTTCGTTGAATGAGGTCATATACCGCATTAGCATCGATCTGGAACGTGGTAACGAAGATCCAAATTGGGGTATATCAGAACTGCTGGACTATAATAGGCGCGTGAATCTACCAGCAAGAAGCGCGGCGACTGATACAGTTATTGCTGTTGCTGGTGGAACTTTAGCAACCTGGCTTGGGCGAATGCTTGGAATGAACTAATACTAACTCCACTACAGCAAACGGACAATATGCCCGCAGTCTACCTGTTGATTAGAATGATCGATTACTCGCAGACGAAACTATCTTTCGTACATAATATCGAGGTGTTACTCGAAAATCGAGCTTACCTCTTCATAATCCGCAATTTCTCCGTTATAGCCTCGACCTGAACAAGGCCGTAGTTATCCGCATATTTGTGAGCCTCATCGGCTTGCTTAGTCTTTTCTTTCAATTGCACTTCAGCCTGTTTTCGCTCATCCTTGCTCTGGAGATAGATTGCTAGCCAAATCATGTAGATTATGACCAAGCCGGCAATTATTGTGGTCATTATAGGTACCTCACTACCGTCCCTGAGATCGCTTGGCGTAATGTAGCTGGCAAATGTGGACGCTATCGTCAGAACTACCGCGATAACAAGAATCATGGGATTTGGCTGCGCTTTTACCTTCGGTAGTTCGCGGTCCTTGTCGTCTACCGTCGGCACCGTATCGAGCATGTCGATGCGTTTTTTCATGAACTCCAGTCTCTGAATATTCAGCTGGAGGAACTTACGAACTTCGTTGGATCGCTTCTCGGGTATTTCTTTCGAATCAAGGCGGGATAGTTCCTTCCGGAACTCCTGCAGTGGCGCAGTGGAACTATCCTCAAAAGGGCGATACTCTTGAAACTGGTACACATCTTGAATGTAGTCGTCTTCGTCTACTTCATTGGCAAATGAAAAGCACTCATGCTCAATTGCGTAGTAATACGTATGTTGGAGATCCCCCATCGTCTCGGCATCGAGATCATCGTTATTTCGAAGTGCTTCTAAGCAGAGCTCGATGGCTGTATCGCAGTCGCCGATGCCGACGTACGAGTAGGCGGCCCGCCACGCCATGTCGGAAGGAACGCCGGCTTCGACGGCTTCAAAAGCGCGCTCATAGTTCTCCACGGCCTTCTTGTGCTTGCCGAGCAGCCGGAATGCTTCGCCTCGGACGTAGTTCACGTCGGCTACATTCTCTTCGCGAGTATCGAGGATATAGGCATTGCTGGCGTGGTCTCGTGCGCGTTTGTAGTGATTACGCTGCTCTTTCTTGCCATTCGCTCGTGAGCCTTCGCGGAGCTCGATCCAGGCTGAGATGACGTAGCTTTGCGGGTCGTTGCCGTGTACAGCTCTAGCCTTGCTGGCAGCGGCTCGGGCGGCGTCATCATCGTCGACGAAGTAGTACTTCCGTGCCTCGGCGATCCAGTCGATGGGCGCGCTATCGTCAACTGGCTGAGACAGAAGTGTTTGGTCGTACGCCTCACGCGACGCATCGTCTTGGAAGACGAGAGCGGCGTCTGCCAGGAGGCGGAGTTTCTCGCTTGCCTCAGCACCTTTGTTCCCACTGAGAACAGCTAGCTGTCGCCATTGACGCCGAACACGCTCAATATCTTGGCGTAGTTGATTTGTCGATTCTTTCCGTTTGAAGCCGAATTCTTGGTAGTAGTCGAGGGTATTCGCCTGTTTAGAATCGGACATTCTAGTTTACTTTCTATGTACGAGGAGGCACGTCATATAGCAACGATTTGATTTCGGAAGTGATCGCTTGAATTATGATCCAGGGAGAGAAAGCAACACACAGAATACAACTCGTTGTCGCGAGTGTTAAGTTCGGCGACTGACACAGATTATCGCTATTGGCGACGTAGGCACGCTAACATTCTCATAGTTGAGTAAATGCATGGAACTCCCTTACATTGCTTAGATATGAATGAATTGCGTTCAAGGCATGTCAAATAGTTTCAACTCAGTAGTAATATATTATAAGTAACGAACTATCGAGTGTAAAATTACTCAAGGTTCTTTGGGGAATAAAAGTTCGACGCCTTTTTCACATTGCATAGGAAGCTTTCATTAAAGTATTCATTTCCAGTTATTTTTGTGTTGTCAATTAGCGCTTCTAGCTCTTCCATTTCTTGTGGAGATAAGGCGCGCTTACTCATAACTATGTATGCTGTCAGTCTTGCGCAAACGTACTCAAGGGATACAGCCCATTCGCCTGCATCATTATACATTGTCGCCTCTTCGACCTCATCATTTGTTAGGTAAGGGTTTTTGTCGATGTAGTCTTGTATTGCTTTTGTCAAACTCATGTTCATATTATAACAAATCTCTTAGATGAGCTGGCACTTTATCCACTGGATGGGAGGTAATGACGCCTTCCCCACGAGGTTCGATACTCACCAGAATATTTATCCCATCTCTGAATTTGATGGTCATCCAACGAAAGTTTGGAACAATTCCGGAGGCATCCATTTCCTTCTGATCCTTCGGCTTTGGGTAATTTGGGAGCCATTTCGTTGTGGGGTCGGCAATGATTAAGGATACATTATGCATTATCCTGTCTATGCTCCAATTTTTTGGGAACGGCTTTCCCTTGTGCTCCCCTGTTCCGAGGTGGTGTTTAATTACATGATCAGTCCTGAATTTACTCGCGACATTTATGTAGTATTTGTCGTCCGTTCCGCCTTTTTCTGATATTATCCTATTTACTTCTTTCTGCTTACTAGCTAGCCATTCATGCAGAGAGTCAATTGCTGCTTGAAAGATTGCTGATTCGACTGCGGCATATCCGATTGATCGAACTAGACTCGTAGCCTTTGGACTCCCTATCATGGCTATGATCAACTGTTCATTGGCGTCGCTGTAGCCCGAAATGCAACCTCTGATGTTGTCTATGATATATTGAGCTGTCTTAAGGTTGATCGTCGCTATCCAGGCGTCGTCACTACAGTATTTGGATAGTTGACTGGAGACATCACTGATAACTTCGCTAAGTTGGCTGAGTGTTCCTTGTGTGCCGCTGGTTGAAGTGAGTAGTTCTCGGCCTCGATGTAGTTCGTCAATCACTTCCTGAAAGTCGTGTGACATTGCGTGCTGTCCTTGGTGTTAGTCTTCTGGGGGTGGGTCAAGTGGAATCGCTTCGATATTACCTATTGCGTCGTTAATGCTTGTTTGACAGTTTTTTAGGTACGCGTCTATTGCCGTCATTTGCTGCAGCATCACTTCGGTGAGTTGATGGCCGTCGGCAGCACTGTGGGTAATTGCAGCCACGTCGTGGGCGCTGGTGTCGGCGTCTGCTACCAAGCCAAGTGCCTCCTGTAGTTGCTGGAGGAGTTTCTGCTGTGCCCCCTCGCTAATGGTTTCTGGCATGAGGGGCTACTGCTGTGCGTGCTGGACGAAGTCGTCGACGGCGGAGCTGAGCTGGCTCATGGCGGCGGCGCAGCTCTCGAGAGCTTGGCTGG
>CAURVP010000043.1:0-4780 GCA_963528475.1 uncultured Candidatus Saccharibacteria bacterium
CTGCGCCTTCTCTACCAGCTTCTTGCCGCCACGCTCAAACCAGCGTGTATAGGTGGGGCTACTGCCGCTTACCCGCTCGCGCCACAGGTTCATGGCATCGCGGCTGTAACTGAGGGTTTCGATTGCTTCCAGCCCGCGGCCACGATATAAGTTGCCCGCTGCACCCGGGCCACCATTGTAGCCAGCAGCAACAAGCTCAACGCACTCATTCTCGGATAGATTACCGAGCGGCACGCACAGCTGATCGCGTAAATGCGCTAGGTAGGCCGCGCCAAAGGCGATGCTCGTTGCTGGGTCAAATAAATCATAGTTCGTGCGCGCCGGCTTCACGAATTTCGCCGCAATCTCTTTGCCTGTGCTATCCGTCACCTGCATCAAGCCGCTGGCCACACCACTATGCGCCTTGGGGTACCCGCCAGATTCTAGCGTCATGATAATCGCCACCAGCTGCGGCGAAATGTTATACTGCCGGGCCTGCTTGGTAATCTCGCCCTGCCAGCGCTTAACGGTATCTGGCATCCAGGCAGGCAAGGTATTATCTTGGCTCGTGAGCGCTACATTTGCAGTGTCCTGTGGTGTTTTGACAAACCGTGTCAACATACCATGCCGCCACGCGAGATACGCACCACCCACCAGCACAAGTACCAGCGCTGCACTCATCAGCCCCCAGCGATTGTTCTGCGCCCAACGTGTTAGCTTTTTCGTCCATTTCTTTGATTTTGCCATTGTTTTAGTATAGCAAATAACCACATATTGTTCTCATTTCGATGCGACACAACTTTGAATAATTCTTTAGCCTCCCTCCAAAATACTAATGATGATGAATCCTGGAAAGATAGTAACCTTTTACGTCAGCCTTGGAGTCTGTCGGTTCTGGTGGCAGAGCGTTGCACTCCACTCGAATACACTGGTAAGTGGAGAAGCTAACGGAGAACGCAGAGGTCTTGATATTTAAGTTTCTTTTGATTGACAGGCTCCCCTTTCCTCGCTATGGTATATATCATGACAAATCCTTCAGATGATACCACTGCTACCCAGCAACAAAGGCTACAGGCAAGCCAGCTCCCAATCGACCCAGTCAAAATAAAAGCAATGATCGACTATTACATCGCAGGGTATCGCGAGCAGCTGCTTGATCGGGATTTGCTCGAGCAGACAGTAGCAGAGGATGAAATGCTCTGGGATATCAATATATGGAAGATAGTTGCTAGACTTACCACTGCTCTACGCCAGTCTAATTGTGATCCCTACTCTGATAGTTATTTTAATGAGCAGACTATAACCGAGTGTAGACGCTTCGCAACCGATCTCCTACGCGACCTGCAGAAGATTAGCAAAGATATCCCCGGTCTTGCTGCAAAGCTCCCCGAGATTAAGCAAGACGTCTGGGAGTTTCTAGATGTCATTTTGCCAAATTCGCAGCCAACACAAGCAATGCGGTCGAGCACTCTTGAGCTCCAGCGTGATGAGTCTGGCGCTGTGTCACTCCAGACTATCCCTGCCGATCTTGAGCCACAGGAGCTCTTTCACCAGCGATACCGTGAGTATATCAAAATGGGTGATACACCAGATAGAGCAGCCCGCTTGCAGGAGCTACGCGAATCGCTCGATGCTCGTATTGCTGCTGCCAGAGATATGCAGCGCGATGATATCGATTGGCCTTTTTATTATCTTCTCGGCGATGCCGATACTCTCCATTTGCGCACTCAAGATATTCATGACTTTACTCGCATTTGCACGATTGCGAGCCTATGCCAAGAAATGGCCTATCGGCACTTTGGATATAACCCTGCAACAACAACACTCTCGCAAGATCGAGAAGTTAGTCGATATATCTCATCAGCTCAGCAAGAACTGTGCACGATCATCAAACTCCTTCTCGAATTCGATGATGATGGTGTAGCGAAGGCTCAGCAACTCGAGCATTATGTCATCAGCCCCTACATCAAGGCAGAAATCGATGCCGAGTATGTCATACATGGTAAGGATCCAGAAGGTGTACGCCAAGCCCGGGCCTCTGCTTATGTTATTGCACCCGAGGATGAAGAGTATACGCTCCACCCTGTTGTTAATTCCTTGAACGACCGGCGCTTTATCTTCGATCAGCGGATTCGTGATGCTTACATTACCATCATCACCAAGCATCCAGCAGAGCAATCTTCTTCACAATCGTTTGACGACTACTATATTGTAAGTCTCTGTGCAAAGCATGGCGAGCAAGCGGTCGCTCGGAAGGCTGCCTGGGACAGAGTGAATTATTATTTCTACCAAACAGATGAGATAGAGGAAATCCATTTCTATGTGCTTTTGCTCAAGGACGAGCTAGGAGAAGCTGAGCGAGTCAAACAATGGGTTGCACAGCAATTTCGCGACAACCCAAACAGCGAGATTGCAACGCTTTATTTCGAATGCATTGGTTATGATCATGATGTATTTCGCTTTTTGCAAGAAGCAACTGCGCGCGAAGCAGCATCGCCTATAGAGGCGCTCGATCAGCAAGTTGAGAATCTTAATACACTCGAAAGTACTGTCAGCAAATGCCTCTATAACTTTGTTGAGAAGCAAGAAGCCGCCGAAGAGCAGCGACGTCTCCACACAGAATCAGCACAATAGTCTCTTCACTACACCGCGCGCCGCCCCTCTAGCGCGTGGCCGAGGGTTATTTGGTCGGCATATTCAAGGTCAACGCCGACGGGGATGCCGCGTGCCAAGCGTGTCATCCGCACCGTTAGGCCTACCTCGGCAATGTGCCGCTGCAAGAAGAGCGCAGTCGACTCGCCTTCCACGCTCGCATTGGTGGCAATAATCACCTCCTCTACTGCGTCATTAGTAATACGCTCCAGCAACTCGGGGATGTGCAATTGTTCTGGCCCTACCCCATCAATCGGTGAGATGACACCGCCCAGTACGTGATACGTCCCCTTGTAGTGGCCAGTACGCTCCAGCGCCACAATGTCGAGTGGCTCCTCCACCACAGCAATCTGCTTGCGATTGCGCTCTGGGCTACTATAGAGCGGCGAAACGTCTTGGTCGGGATCCATCAGAGCAAAAGTGACGGGGCAGGTCGCAACAGCAGTGTGAAGCTGCGTGATGGCCTGGGCAATCCCCTGGCTTGTCCGTCCATCGGCTCGCAGCAAAAAATACGCATAACGCTCCGCCGTGCGTGCGCCCACTCCTGGCAGGTGCCCTAGCTCGTCTATCGCCCGTTGCAGGGCCTGAGGCAGAATATCTGCCATACTAGCTAGAACCCGAGGTTGCCAAGCCCACCCATCAGTGGCTGCATTTTCTTGGCAGCAATCTCTTGCGCCTTGGCCATACCGTCGCGGATTGCAATCTCGATCCAGTGCTCCAGCTGGTGGATGTTATCCAGGTCTACCTTAGTTGGGTCGATCTTCACACTCTTAATCTTCAGCTCGCCAGTGATCTGCACAATCACCGCACCATCGCCTGCCTCGACCTCCACGATCTCCTTCGCTAGTGCCTTCTGCGCCTTGCGCAAATCATTAAGCATCTTCATTTGGTTCATGCCCATTGCCATACTTCTTCATTTCCTCCGTTTCTTGGCTGTCGTACTCGATTTATTATACATGATTTGGCGGATAGCTGGAAGGGATACCTGTTCGCCCAGTACCTCTTATGCCCATTATTGGGGGATTGCCACCAAATGAGAAGTCATCAACCACCACGCACGCTTTGAGCGTGATGAGGATGACACGCCTCACAGTCCAACACACATGATTCGACTATATCCAGAGCAACAAGCACACCATGATATCCATCTCGAATCGATTATTCGTCCAGACACTACACACAACTCAGCATGCACACAAGCCGAGCTTCTACGACAGAATACCCTGCTCTACCAGCCAACGGTAGTTCCAGCCATCGTTCGATTCGGTTTTATAGCTCCAGAAAAAGTGGGCGTCGGCGCTGGCAAAGGCTGTTTGCTGCGCTAGTATGTAGGCGGTGATGGTCGGCGGAGTCATGGCAATGGCGGGCGGCAAAATCGCGCTCCACTCCCCAATGATGGTTGGGCGCTGCAACGACTGGTGCATGTGGGTAAATTCATCCACAATACTCGCGTGCTGGTCATAATCCACCAGCGCCAAGTTGGCCGCCCCAAAGCACTGGTAGTGGTGAATATCGAGCCAATCACGAGGCTGCGCCCGGCGCCACCGCGGCAGCTGGTAGGCGTCACTGATAATAATGCGCGTTGTGGCTAGCACATTGTGGCGCAACCGGCCAGTTGTGCGGCGCGACCACAGCCGCAGCAGCCAGTGCTGCAGCCAGTTTTTGGTAAAGGGCTCGTTCAGTAGCTCAATCCCCCAGAGCTGCGGGCTTGCACTATAGCGCTCGGCAAGCTGCCTGAGGATGCGGCGGGTTGCCGAGCGGTTTTTGGCCTGGTACCACCCCGTTTGTGGCATACGGTTACCACTCCCACTGTGGTCGCCCAAGTTCTGTGCGCCAGGCGCTGCGTGTAAATCAAGCAAGACACGCATATGGTATTTTTTTGCCATTGCAAAGCACCAATCTAGCTGCTTGGTAGCCTCAAGGTAACCATCCTGGCTTTCCAGCACCCAGTAACCAACCGGCACACGCAGCGCCTCGATACCGTGCGCATGCAGCCAGGCAAAGTCCGCTTCGGTCATAAATTCCTGCCGGTGCTTGGTAATGCGCTCTGGGCCGTCTGGTTGCATCATCAGCTGATGCTCGTTGCTCGCATCCGTGCCCGCAAAGACCGATGGCGTCATCCAGCGCTCAAGCACCAGCCACCCACCCA
>CAURVP010000044.1:0-4577 GCA_963528475.1 uncultured Candidatus Saccharibacteria bacterium
AGATAGTGGTGCGCTGCCCTACAGCGTCGATACTGCTGGACCATCCGGCACGACGATTCGTCTCATACCGGGTGATATGCCCGTTGTAGTCCCGCTGGCTTGTCATCCTGCCGCAGAGGTCATAGTCAAACCACCAGTGTCGCCCATCAGCATTAACAACCTCTACTGGCTGCAGCTGACTGTTATAGACCACCGAGGTGGTCTGCCCTGCCGGATTAGTCACCACCTGCGGGGTATCAAACACCGTATAGGTGGTGGTGGTCACCGCCCCGGCCTGATCGGTGGTGGCAATAACATTGCCTTCCCCGTCATAGGTGGCATACGAACAAGACCCATCCGGGTAGGTCACCCGCCAGGGCCACCCTTCCGGCGAGTAGTCCACCCGAGTGACCGCCCCGGTAGCATCCATGGATTCGACCACCCGGCCTGCGGCATCGCGTACCACGCTGGTGCGGCGATCCTCCGCATCGGTGGTCGCGATCACTCGGCCTGCGTCATCGCATTCGGTAATCACCGCGCCGTATTGCTCTGAGGCAGAGGCAAGTGGCACCACACCACCCGGGCGCCACTGGTAGGCGAACTCTAATCGACGCCCACCCGGACCTGTCATTGCTGTCACCAAACCAGCAGCATCCACCTCATATTCCGTCACCGCACCATCACGACCAGTAACCTGAGCAGGCACACCCCACGGCCCCGGCTGAACATGTTCTGTTCCACCGTCGGCAAACACACGTTTTGTAATACAGCCATTGTCGTCATAATCAATACGACTGACCCCACCATCAGCAGCGATAACCTCAACAATGGCGTGATACTGATTGTGGCTGTAGTCTTCACATGCCCCGTCTGGTGCAATCACACGCCAGACATCACCAGCAGCTGTTGAGCGATACACAGTGGGACGAATATCCCCCAACACCTCATCGTGAAGCCACTCGTGCGGAACAGTCCACTGATCATCATCACGAACACCGGTGCGACCAGACCCGGTCAGCCCAGCCCCCACAAGCCCGCCCGAGGTAAGTGCCTGCACCAGCGGGAGTGCTTGAAGTTGTTTGATGCGCTGGTCAATAACCTCATCCCCCATAAGACGCGGATCCCCGGCAAGAGCAACTGCGGTCTCTATGGCAACACAGACTTTGCCGCCTTCTGGCGCATCCGATCCAGTATCATCCAGCCACACAGCGGCATTGGCAAGCACACCACCTGTCCCGGCCTGCGCTACCACACGCCCGTGCTCGTCAAACTGATACTTATAGGTCACACCGTTTCGGTCTGTCCAACCGCAAATACGGCCACCATCATCATAGTGATACCCCAATGACCCATCCGCTGAATTAACAACGCGCCTAAGACGACCATGAGCGTCATACTCATAGGACACAAGCCTGACAGGTTCTTCTGTGTGATGATCAACATGGGTTAAATAAACATCAGCCAGGCGTGCGGTGTGCCGATCCCACCCCAAGTGCACAATAGTGCCGTCGCTGCGGCGAATAGTGGACATGAGTCCACTGGAGGCATCGTAATCGTATTCAATCCAGTGGCCTGTACGGTGCAGTACCGAACTAATACCAACCTCAATGCCACTGCCAATAACACCTGCCAGCGATGATTCAGCAACACTACGTCCGAATTCATCAGCAGCACCATCATAGTTAGCCACTTCATCAGCGATAGGAGTGGTGGGACGCACCAAGGACTGCTCGGCTGTGATCGAAAAAACATACGTCAGGCCAGCGGCAATATCACGGACACGATAGGCACCATCAACAAACGACAACAGCCAGGGTCGGCCATCCGCGCGTACTTCAGAGCCATCCAACGGGGCCGGTGGGAAGGTCAGCAGAGCACCATCCGGGGCGAGCATTAAAATTTCATTGGTGCATATTTCAATGCGGCAATCAATGCGTGAAACCCACTGTGGGCCCAATGCTCGACCAATGGCGTGACCGCTGTTGCTATTGCGATCAATGATCAACGGCAGTATTCCATCAATGGACACATCTGTCTCATAGTCGATCAGCACACCGGTGGACATATCCACCGGATCCAAGCCAAGTTTCCGTAAGGCACCACGTGCCAGTTCCGCTGTCTTGCTGGGAATGGCAATTGCTGTGGCCTTGACACTAGCTAGTGATGTCTCGATGCCTTTAGCCAGACGCGCGCCTGCTGCTCCTAATTTCCCTGCTTTGCCTAATTTTAGTATTTTAGCTCCTGGTATGGAGGTGACCACGTCAAAAGCTAGAGACTGCCAACTACTGTTTCCTGTTGCCACCAACCCAGTTTTAAGAAGCAACCCGACAACCGTAGCGATACCGCCAAATAGTTGACCACCAGGGAAGAAGAGCAGAACAGCGCCTATAAGCAGGAGAGCTTCGGACACAAACTCCAAAGCTTTGACTTTGTCCGTGGCAATTTCTTTGGCTTTAGCAACGATCTTATTCCACTGCTCCCGATGATAGTCAGCATTGTCTCTGAATCTTTTCCTGGCTTGCTCATCAACACGCGCGGCCGCAGTATGCGTTTCTGCGGTGAGATGATCTTTAATCCCTGCTGCTTTTTTCAGGTCTGCCTCCCATATCTCCCGGGCAGCCCGGTAATTATTAAGCGCAATGACCAAGGCGTCCTCAGCCATTGCTGCCGCAGCGTCGGCTTTAGCCATCGCAGCAATGGCTCCCGGGGCGGCAGGAGTCGCCAACAACGGCGTGCTCACTAAGGCCACATTAAAGGCAGTAGCTTGCGCAGCAAGAGCATTTTTTTGTGCGGTTTGCCATGCGTAGAATGCTTGCTGCACAGCTTGATGATGACCACTCGCAACCATGGTGAGGTTGCTCATTTTTGCCAAGCTGTCAACCAACGCATCATGATAATACTGGATGGCGTTTGCTGTCCCAATATGGGCATGTCCAGTTATTTCTAGATTGGTTGGGAAATTCGCCCCAAGAAGTTCTGAGTATCGTTCCCCTTCATCGCCTAAAAACCCAATGTCATGCATTGTCTTGATTTTAGCGGCAGCATCCAGAGAATATTCGCCAAATTCTTTGAATTGATCAGCCCTTTTTTGGATCATTTCGGGCTCGCCGCCAATGGCAAAATCTTTGTATTTATATACTAAAAAGGGCAGCAAGGGTGTGGGAATCATGACATAATCCTATTAGTGTCTTTTTTATTCAGTATTGTTTAGGGCGTCACGAACGCCATTACGGAAGTTTGAGGTGTCCACACGCACTGATTCCAACGCTGCTTCCACACTGTTGAGAATGGTGGTGACTTCTGTTGCTGCGGTCTTGAACTTCGCCATCATCTCGTAGTATTGGTCGGCTTCGGTTGCGACCCAAAAAGGCTTGAGAGCTTCCACGGATTTTCCTATTGACTCAATAATTTTGTGAAGTCTATCCATGGTTGCGAGAATGCCAAATTCCGATTTGCTTGCGGTTTGTTCATTAAAAGCATAGATGCTTGCTTTAGATGCAGAGGCGAAACATCCTTGTTTCCCCTCCATCGCCCCGGCGAGCTCTGACATTCCAGACGCTTTGATTTCGTCAAGGTCGCGGGCTGTGTCAGCGATTTTTTTGGAGACTTCACCTAGTAAATTCGTGTTTTCCAGTAGTGTTTCTCGAGAGCCGTTCCAGGTGGTTTCAAATTCCCAGACGGCATTTACCATTGTCGCGCCGGACACGTGGTCAGCGCCCAGCAAAGCAAACTGCGGTTCCAGTGAAATTATTAATTTTCCGGAGTCTGAAATTTTTTCCAAAGCCTCTCCGGCATCATGGAGTGCGTCAAGGGGGATTTGGATGTGTGGAGTTCCCATGCGTATGTGCCTTTTATTTTTTTTGTATTGATTTTTATTTGGTGGGTTTTATAGCATGTCCCCGGAGGGCATGTCCATGCCGGAGAATCGATTTTGTATCTGCTGGGTCTGGTCCGCGTCCCCTGTTTGGTAGATGTTGCCTGCGGTGTCCATACGGCCTGTGAATTGTTGCAGGGTGTCATCTATTACTGAGATTAAGTCGTGCCACCGTGCGGTCATGGTGTCCCAGGACTCGAAGGAGCTCCCTTTCCACTGTCCGCGTAAGGGTTCGATGACGTTTAAAAAGTGGGTGGATTCTTGTTCTAGTTCGACGCTGTAGCCGCGTAGTTGTTCTATGTGGGAGGCCACTGCGTTGTGATCAACTGTGAATTTTGCTGGGTCGGTCACGCGTTGGCTCCTTATGATGGATGTTTCGTTTTGGTTACTGGATCGTAACAAAAGGATTAACGCGTATGCATGTATTCCGATGAAAATTTTCTTATTTTTGCATAGAAGCTTCCCGGGGGGCGTGGTGCCGCAGACTGCCCAGCGGGGTGATATTTAAAGAATACTGCCAGGTCAGATACATTTACGTGGGGTAGTTGAATGTCGGGGTACGGTACGGTCAAGCGGGTACCCCTGTGTGGGGTGGGTGCTGCTGGTTTGGTGACAGCAATGATGGGTCCGGGTGGGCGTCGATAAGAGTTCGCCTACCAGTTGGTGACTCGGGTGGGGAAAACCTCGTACCGGTATGACCGGCTGGGCCGGGTCGTGGAGACCG
>CAURVP010000045.1:0-4092 GCA_963528475.1 uncultured Candidatus Saccharibacteria bacterium
TGCTACTATAAAAAGCATTATGCGATTATCACACACCTTTACCCGTACCCGCAAACAAACCCCCGCCGATGAGGTGGCGCACAACGCCCAGCTGCTGATTCGCGCTGGCTACGTGCACAAGACGATGGCTGGCGTCTATTCCTACACGCCGCTGGGCCTGGCCGTGCTGGAGAATATCAAGCAGATTGTCCGCGAGGAAATGAACCGCATCAGCAGCCAAGAACTGCTGATGAGTACCCTGCAGCGCCAGGAGCTCTGGCAGGAGACTGGCCGCTGGAGCGATGAGCTGGTGGATGTGTGGTTCAAGTCGCACCTGCAGGATGGCACTGAGGTCGGCTTTGGCTGGACGCACGAGGAGCCGATTATCGAACTGCTGCGCAGCTACCTCAAGAGCTATAAAGACCTACCCATCAGCGTTTACCAATTCCAGAACAAACTCCGCAACGAGCTGCGCGCCAAGAGCGGTATCATGCGTGGGCGTGAGTTTATCATGAAGGATATGTATAGCATCCACGCCAGTAAGGAAGATTTGGACGCCTACTACCAAGCGGTGATCAAGGCCTATAAGCGCTGCTACAACCGTTTTGGTCTGGGGGATGACACCTACGTGACGTTTGCCAGCGGCGGAGCTTTTACCAAGTTTAGCCACGAATTCCAGACGATTTGTGAGGCGGGTGAGGACTACATCTACCTGCACCGTGGCCGCGACCTCGCGATTAACGAAGAAGTGGTGGACGAAGCCGTACGTGAGCTTGGCATTGATAAGAGCGAGCTTGAGCGCGTCAAGACAGCCGAGGTGGGCAATATCTTCAACTTTGGTACCCAAAAATCAGAGGAGATGGGCCTCGTCTTTACCGGTGAGGATGGTTGCCAGCACCACGCCTACATGGGTAGCTACGGCATTGGCATCACCCGCGTGATGGGTGTGATTGTGGAGAAACTCGCCGACGACAAAGGCCTGGTATGGCCCGAGGAAATAGCCCCGGCCCGCGTCCACTTGGTGCAGATTGGCAAGGAGTCGGTAGCGGCGGCAGATAAGCTTTATGATACGCTACAGCAGGCTGGCATTACGGTGCTGTATGATGACCGCGCCGCCCGCCCCGGGGAAAAATTTGCCGATGCAGAGCTACTGGGCATGCCAACCCGCGTCACGGTGAGCGACCGACTGCTTGAGACAGAGGAGTGGGAGGTCGTAGATCGCCGGACGGGCAAGCAGCAGCGCTTGACGACAAGCCAATTGCTTGCTACACTAGGTAACCATTGCGGAGCTTGTCGCAAGGCATAGCCATGCCCCGGCTTGCCTCACCGACTTTGCAAGAAAGGAGTATGAAGATAATGAAAAAAACCTACCAGATTACTGATACTGGCCGCCAAGAGCTCGAGGCAGAGCTGGAGGAGCTGAAGGGTCGCCGCGGCGAAATTGCTGAGAAGATCGCTGAGGCCCGTGACTATGGCGACCTGAGTGAAAATGCCGAGTACGACAGCGCACGCGAAGAACAGGGCGTAGTAGAGACACGCATTGCTGAGATTGAGGAGATCTTGCTTAATGCCGAGCAGATTACTGCCCCAAGCACTGGTGCCATTCACCTGGGTAGCACCGTCTCTCTCGCTTCGGATGCAGGGTTAGAAAAGACCTATACTGTGGTAGGCCCAGTTGAGGCTGATCCGCTGGAGAACAAGATCAGCGACGAATCGCCTCTTGGCCAAGCCTTGCTGGGCCACCGCGCGGGTGAGCAGGTGACGATCACCACCCCCAAGGGCGAGATTACCTACACCATCCAGCAGGTGCAATACGCGTATCTCAACGATGAATACTAGGCCGAGCAGTGTGCGCTGCTCGGTTTTTTATTAGTACTGGCAGAGGTAGGGGTTGATTCACACATGGCGCATGTCTCTGGCTCTTGTGGTTTATTTATGGTGCGCGTTTGCCTTTCTCCTATTGCATTTGCTTGATGACACGAGAAAGCTCATGGTGAGTGGCTGGCCTTTGGTTTTGGCATGAGAAAGGCGCATATATACGCAAAAAGCCTAGTCTAATAGCGCTCAATCTGCGGGCAATGTGCAAGAACCATCCTCAACCATAAGCGATTCACCATCATTGCATTATTGTCGATGTTATGCTATGATAGAGGATCAACCATAACAGCCCAAGGAGACCGACGATGGCTCGATACACAGCACGACACGCGTATCGCCCTAGTAAGGAGTACGCACATAAGAGGCCAGCCTATGAGTATGATCAACCGAAATCTCAGCACGATAAACCCTCAGCAGTGCGGCGGCTCACCGCGCTGACGGCAGCTGCTGCAGCGCTGATTGGTGGTGGCTATCTTGGTTATCAGCACTACCAGTCTCGCGAGAGAAGCTCGGCAATTGCAGCACAGCCAACCTCTGGTGAGTTGGCAGCATATACAGAAGTTGATCCCTTCACGATTGACCCCAAGACGGGCGAACTTCACTGTGCTAACCCACAAAGTCAGGAGGTGAAGGTTGCGGTAGAGGACTCACCAGTGGAGATTGCTAATCCTGATGGTACACTGACACGAGCTTCATTGTATTCTTATACAACCAACCAAGGCAGTCAAGGGCGCACTATAGTAACCGTTGAGTATCCTCGAAAGGATTATACTGAGAAAGAACGAAGAGAAGCAGGCCAGATACCGTTTGCAGTCAAGGTAGATGGTGGGCACATAAACACTACAACAGAGGCGGACACTATTGGCTATACCGGCTCGGCTGTGAGAATATCAGAGGATACAATAGGCATAGGCAGAGAAGCGGTAGCTTGCCTCCCACCGCACAAACCTCAGCCAACACCGCCAAGTAGATAGGCAACCTCATCCCCTAGTCGACAACCATCCCATTCTCCGCTATAATAGCAAGCAATTATGGCGACATTACAAGACTACCGAGACGAACGATTACGAAAATTAACTGCTCTGCGCGAGCTAGGCATCGACCCTTACCCAGCACACACTGAGCGCACACACAACTGTGCGACAGTGGTGACGCAGTACGACGAACTGGCTGGCCAGGAGGTGGCGGTGGCTGGGCGCGTGGTGTCTATTCGCAGTTTTGGCAAATTGGCCTTCATCAAGCTGCAAGACGCGAGCGGCGCAGTGCAGCTCTATCTGCAGCGCGACACAATGGCCGAGCTTGACGCTCCGCGCGGCATCCTGGGGATGAAGCAGCTCAAGCTGCTTGATACAGGCGACTTTGTCGAGGCGACTGGCACGGTGCTGCGGACAAAGACGGGTGAGATTTCGGTTGGGGTGCGCGAGCTGCGGCTGCTCGCCAAAGCCCTGCGGCCACTGCCAGAAAAGCTCGAGAATAAAGAAGAGCGTTTCCGCCGCCGCTATGTGGATATGAATGTTAACCCAGCGGTGCGCCAGCGCTTTTATCGCCGCAGCGTGTTTTGGCAGGCGACGCGCGATTACCTCAACCAACACGGCTTTACTGAGGTCAACGTGCCAGTGCTGGAACACACCACCGGTGGGGCGGATGCCAACCCGTTTGTGACCCACATGGATGCGCTGGATAACCAGCAGTTTTACCTACGGATTAGCCACGAGCTGCCGCTCAAGCGCCTGCTCGGGGCAGGGTTTGAGAAGGTGTACGATATTGGCCCGCGTTTTCGCAACGAGAATTATTCTGATGAGCACCTGCCCGAGCATATCGCCATGGAGTGGTACGCCGCCTATTGGGACTGGCAGCGAGGCATGCGCTTTATGGAAGACATGTATAAGTATGTGCTGGAGCGGACGTTTGGCACGCTGCAGTTTACCCTGGGTGAGTTTGAGGTCGATATGAGTGGCCAGTGGCAGGTGTGGGATTATGCTGAGGTGATCCATAAGCATTATCATATTGATGTGTATAATACGACGATTGATGAGGTAGCTGCCAAGCTGAAGGAACATGGCCTGGAAGTAGAGAAGACTGATTCCATCCCACGCGGCATCGATAAACTATGGAAGAATATCCGTAAGGACGTGGCTGGGCCCGTCTGGCTGGTTAATACGCCGAAGTTTATTAGCCCGCTCTCCAAAACCAACCCGGATAACCCGCAGACGGTGGAGCGTTTCCAGCCAGTGA
>CAURVP010000046.1:0-3853 GCA_963528475.1 uncultured Candidatus Saccharibacteria bacterium
ATGAAGAGGAGCTGTGTGATACTCTTAGCCTTCAACCATCAAAAAATCCCAGACTCACCCCAGGCGCTTGATATTCCCCTGCATGATGCAAGGTGGGTTTCCTCATCCATACCCACGGGTATGGTGAATATTGGAATCCCTATCATATGATGTTAGGAAAATCATACACGCCCGATATTTGTCTGGGACACTCTTAGTATACCACAGAATGGTAGGCGGCGTCACGTTTGCGGTGTTGTGAGATCCTCATACCCTCTTCCTTGGTGCTAAACAAGTCAATACCCACTGAATATTAGCCTCTTGTATTGGCGATGGGGATATCAAAACGAATGACAGATATTCTATTCCAACTACTGAACTATGAGTACAGATAAGCTATTGCCACTCAGCTCTCATCAAGCTCGCTTATTTCCGAGCCCCACGTAAACCCCCTTAAAGTAAATCCTAACCAAGCGACACGCCAAACACCAGCGAGAAAAGCTGCAAGATACCCCTGACGGCCGCCATCATCACATTGCCAATAGCTGAGCTACCGACCAGCACCAATACAAAGACCAGCATCACACCGTACTGCTCCACCACCTCCATGCCGCGGCGCACAAACTCCGGTGCCAAAGCATACAGCACACGTGAACCATCGAGCGGTGGTATAGGCAGCATATTAAAGACAAAGAAGCCAAGATTCACACTCACCGCCGTAGCAAGCAGCGGCTGCACTGCTGGCCCAGCGATCGTCGCATATAAGCCAAAGCAGATGAAGGCAATGACGAAGTTCGTCAGTGGCCCAGCGAGCCCCACCAGCGCTGCGCCCCATTCATCGCCACGTACTCGCTCGGGGTTGTACGGCACTGGCTTAGCCCCACCAAACACTGGTAGGCCCAGCAATGCCAAGCTCAGCGGCAGGAGGATAGTCAAGAATGGATCGATATGATGCAGTGGATTGAGCGTCAAACGCCCCTGCTCCTTGGCCGTATCATCGCCCAGCCAGTACGCCACAAAGCCATGCATCGCCTCGTGCAGTGTCATTGAGATAAGAATAACGACAAGGACGATAATGAGGTGAGCGATATCAATATGCATTTCTTTATTGTACCACATTGGCTACCCACCTTGACATTGCACCCTTGGCAGCGTATACTAATACAGATTGTAATAATATAAGTTATAAGTGGAATAAGAATATGGCAGCACGATGTGAACTGACTGGCAAGGGTAAGCAATTCGGCAACAATGTGAGCTTCTCGTTGCGACGCACCAAGCGAGTCTTCAAACCAAACCTTCAGAAAAAAACCTTCGTTGTCGATGGGCAAAAGATTACTATGGTTCTCTCGACCAAGGCGATCCGTACCCTCAAGAAAAAAGGCCTGCTCACCAGCGCCAAGACAAAGGCCAAGGCTGCGGCGTAGCCGCCCTAAGTAAACGACACCTGTAAAAATATCCCCTTTATAGGGGATATTTTAGTGGTTACTTCGCTTTATCTAACTCAGCAATTGTCGCGAGCACACCAGCGAACTGCCGAGCAAACTCTGGCCGCAGCACCAGTACACGCTGGGTACCAACCGCTTCGCTCGTGACAATGCCTGCTTCGCGCAGGACTTTGCAGTGGTGCGATACAGTCGAGAGTGAGAGATTATGATCGATCTGGCTGCAGCCCAGCCGCCCCTCCGCAGCCAAGCGACGGACAATCCGCAGCCGCAGCGGATCGGACAGGGCAGCAAAGACATGCTCTGGTGCGAGTGCGTCAGTTGGGGTGTTTTGTTGGGATGTCATTTCCTTTGTATTGTCTCATACCTGCTGGTCATTGCCAAGGCAAGCACTACTACGCCGGACGCCACGAACGGAATTACCTGCGCTGGCTGGCCACTAATAATCGCACTGCCTAGCATACCACCAAAGCCTTGACCAATGTAAATGCTGGATGAATTGAGTGAAAGATTCAGCTGAGCCCGTTCTGGAGCAAGCGCAATAATGCGGTATTGCTGAGCAATCGCGGCAATCCAAGCACTAGCTGTCCATAATAGCACACTGCCACCAACGAGACCAAGCGCACCTGGCATCCCAGCCGCCACACCAAGCAAAGCAAGCGCCAACGCAAAGGCAAGCATTGCCCAGCGGGCCAGCCAAATGTGGGCAAAACGATCGGTCAGCCAGCCGCCCAGCACACCACCCAGGAGTGAGCCCACACCAAAGATGAGCAAAATCCAGCTAAAGTATTCGTGCAGACCCGCCTGCTGTACCACTGCACTCAGATATGAAATCACGCTGGTGCCGGCTACAAATATCACTACTGTTATCAATAACGTCAGTGCAACCTGACGATTAGCCAGACCTGCTACTAATGTGCGAATCGTTGGTACCTGCTGCGCTGGCTGTGCCTCACGTGCCCGAATGCCCAGCACAATGCCACACAACACCAGCACCGCAGCCACTGCCATCGCCCAAAACAGCGCGTGGTAGCCATAGCGCTCCCCCATAACCGAGCCTAGCGGTACAGCGAGCACCGTTGCCATCGTCATGCCTGTTGTAACGACGGAGATTGCCTTGCCACGATGCTTGGCCGGGGCAAGGCTGGTTGCCAAAGCCATCGCCGTTGGCATCATCATAGCTGAGCCCAAGGCTGCCATCACTCGAGCCACCATCATCCATACAAATGACGATGCGAGCGCTGCCACTCCATTACCAATTGCAAATATCGCCAGTGCTAGCACCAAGATCGACCGCCGATTGCGCCGCCCCATCACCATGCCACACAGTGGTGCCGCCAGTGCATACACCCACGCAAACACCGTCACCAAGAGGCCAGTCTGCCCCAGCGACACTCCCAGCTGCTGTGCCACCTGTGGCAATACCGCTGCCAGCATGAAGCCATCCGCTCCAATGACAAAGGCTCCCAGCGCTAGCACCGCAATCTTACCCCACGGCGTGGTTGATTGTTGTTCCATAAAACCGTTCCTTTCTTCGATATAAATCGAAATAATAGTGATATTTCGAAGTGTATCGAATTTAGTGCGCTGTGTCAAATCGACCACGTTATGGCAATGATTTCACTATGAATCTCACAATCCTCATCACTGTCTCGCACTCATTCCTTGAGAAACCTATAGGGACTGGCCCCATCTTGCCCATCGATCCACCAACACTCGTGCTGGCTACAACTAATATTCATACCCCACCAGATAAAACAGCGAGGAGAAAAACGGAGTAGAGATATATCACAAAAAAACCAGCCTCTCTATGAGGCTGGTTGTGCTTGTTATATATTAATCCTAGCTTCGAGCCAGCTCAAACACCGTCAGCACTTCGGGTAGGTTGCTCGCTGTTTTGATTTTGAGCTTGGGCTTTTGCTCGACTGGCGCACCAAGCTCCTTCTCAAAGACCTCCACTGTGTCTTGCGGCACTTCGTACTGCAACGCACTGTCGGCATAATGAACGGGCACTACTACTCGTGGCTCGATCTTGCGAATAATAGCGGCAGCACTTGTCGCATCCAGCGTATAGCCATAGCCACCCACCGGAATAACGACGATGTCGATCACCCCCAGCGCCTCGAGCTGAGCGTCAGTCAGCTCTGGCGCGATATTACCAATCACCGCAATACGAATATCGCCACACTCAATGCGATACACCGTCGAGAGTTGCTCACTCTCTGGCGTGTCGATGTGGCGCGTGGCTGCAATGCCGCGAATGGTGTAGTCACCCACTTCATACTCGCCAGGTTGATTGATGATAAGGCGCGCCTCGGGGCTATTCACCGCAAAGCGCTCTTCAGTCGCAAGCTCCACCGCGTCCTTCGTCTTGGCGTCCTTCAGGCCTAGCAGCGATAGCTTGGGGTCAACTGCGAGCGTGGTTTTCT
>CAURVP010000047.1:0-3778 GCA_963528475.1 uncultured Candidatus Saccharibacteria bacterium
TCTTCGGGATGGTCCACAAACTCTCCGTAGCCGCCCAAGAAATCTACATCGTAGTAGGGCTGTCCCTCACCCGGGGCTTCTTTAACCTTCGCCCAGTTTCCGTCTTCATCTTCCTCGCTCCCGCGCTCGCCAGTGCGTTGCCCAACCGCTGAAAGGGCTGTCACGTCTTTCTTCCCCTCAAGCTCCTCTAGGTAGGCCTCCGCTGACTTCGGCTGTCGGGCGGGTGGAGGCGTCGGCTGTCCGCTGAGGAGCAGCTGGTCCACCCAAGGGTGAGATACCTCGGGAAGCTTGGCATGTATGTGTAATGCGTATTGTTTTGCTAGGGCATCCCCTAGAGGCTTGACTCCATTGAGGTAATTAGACAAGTTGCCTCTACTTTGCTCGCCTATTAGTGCTGCAAAGTGCGTCTGATTGTGAGCCTTACCCAACTTTTTCAGCTCCTCGAATAGGGATCTAATACCCTGCATATTAGCATTATCCATATGCGTAGCGCCTTCGGGATCCTCGAGGTGGGACTCCGCTGACTTCGGTTGTTGGGCGGGTGGCTGTGTCGGTTGACCACTGAGGAGCATAGGACCCTCACCTACGAGTAACCAAGATGGATTTATACCAAAGGCATCTCTCCATCGATAAGCCTGCGACTTGCCGAAGTTCTTGCGCCCAGTCATAAGCGCATTTACATAAGGCTGGCTGACGCCTAGCTTATTAGCGATTGCGCCCTGCGTTAGGCCAATCTCCTTGAGATACGAGGCAAGAGCCTCTAAAGATTTTGCATCCATAACCTTTTGATTATCAAAGAATGCCACATTTGTGCGCAAACAAATAACCCTTAGGTTTTGGTATTACAACCAAAAGGTTATATCTTTGCAGTGAGATAACCGAGGTAACCACGCAAACGATAACCTCGGGACAAACAAAGGTAACAAAAGAAGTACGAAGTATGACTAGTATTCAATCACTGAGCCCCTACCAGCGGGAGAAGTACGAGCGCGACGTTGCTCTGATGGGAGACTATTACAAGCTGATCAAGCAGTATACGACACTGAGCAGCGTGCTCGACATCCTCAAGCCGAAGTATGGCCTCCACAGCGACAACGCCTTCTACCGAATCCGCACACGATGGGAGCTGAAGCACGGCAAGCCTCAAGACAGAAAGATCAAGGCCAAGGGCAAGTAGTCCTCCACTATTCACAGGTATATACGATACAGCTATGTACGTCACGACATCCACCCTCCTAGCGCTCCTCTTGCGGCGCTTCCTACGCGGCCTCCCAGCCCTCACGGCCTCGCTGTCTATGGGGCTTGGCATGCTCCTCTTGATGGGAGATGAAGCCCCTAGCGAGACGCCTCTAACGATGTGGCAGTGGCTCGCCCTCAAAGGCCTAGGCCTCGCACTGCTACTGGCTGGAGCCCTCGCCGCTTGGCGACTTGGCCTGCTCATCGATCAGCCAAACAGCAAGCGCTAACCACCTCACCCTACGCCAACGAAGCTATGGACCAGGCAGTAACAAACACGACTATCATGGAGCGCCTCGACCGCATCGAAGCCCTCACGCTCCTCTCCGCCAAGAGCATCTATGACGCCCCTGAGGCCGCACTCTTCACTGGCTACTCCCTGAATCGTCTTCATCGTCTCACCTGCGAGAAGCGAATTCCCCACTACAAGAGGGGTAACAAGCTCTACTTCCACCGCGAGGAGCTGGAGCGCTGGATGCTCGACCGCAAAGTCAAGACCACCGACGAAATCGAAAGCGAAGCTGAGACCTACGCCGTCCTTGGCCGCAAATCGCGAAACCGAGTCTGACCCTAATAATCCCGAAAAAAAATGAGACAAGAAATCGATACCCAGTCAGCCGTCAGCACGAACAACAGGGCGCTCGCAATCAAACTCCTCAAGCAGTCCAAGCACGCCCTGCTCTTGGTCGCTGATGTAGACACCGAGCAGGTGAATCTAGTCAGCATCGCACCCGAGGGGCACGACCTGCGCACCTTCGTTGCCCTGATCAATGTGCTTAAGCGCGTCACGCCACAAGTGCTACAGCGCCTCATTGATAACGCGCCCCGTGAGGATATGGAAGTAGCCATGGCCATCCTACAAGAAGACATTGACCAAGGCGAGCGGTCTTCCATGAACGGGCATCTCGCCAATTAACCACCAACAAACGAGAACAATGAAAAGTATCACCCTACGCTCCATCACCCTCATTGGGTGGAGGGGAGAAAAAGAGCGCCTCACGCACTTCTCCCCCATCGAGACAACGATCTCTGGGGCTAACGGCTTAGGCAAGTCCCGCCACTTCGATGCCTTCCTTTGGCTACTCTTCGGCAAGGACAGCCTCGATCGCAAGGACTACGAGATTAAGAGCCGAGACGCCAACGGAGAGACCACACCCAAGGCACCCTGCGAAGTCTCTGCAATCCTTGAGGTAGATGGCAAACCGCTGAAGCTGCGCCGTGCTTACGTCGAGGACTGGGTCAAGCCGCGAGGGAAAGCAGAAGAGGTCTTCAAGGGGCATCACACGGAATGCTGGTGGGATGACGTGCCCGTAAACGTCACCGAGTACGGCAAGCGTATCAGCTCTATTATCGACGAGGCCTCCTTCAAACTACTAACCAGCCCCGCTTACTACCCCTCGCTCCCGTGGGAGAAGCAGCGCGACATCCTATTCTCCATCGCCAACGTCCCGACGATAGAGGAGGTCGCTGAGAGTAAAATAGAATGGCTCGACCTCCTCGAGCGGCTCTCAGGTAAGAGCCTCGCTGACTACCGCAAGGTACTATCTGCCCGTAAGAGGAGGCTCCAAGAAGAACTCGACAAGATCCAGCCGAAGATTGATCAAACGCGCTGCCTGCTCCCCCCTTGGCAAGACCGCAAGACGATCGAGCCCGAGCTTGCAGATATTGAGGCTCGTCTAGCAGAGATTGACAAGGCGATGACCTCCCACGCCGAAGAGATCCGACGGCGAGACGCCAAGGCGCAGGAGCGACAAGCCGCTATCCAGCAGCTGCGCTCCCAGCAGAGCGCCCTAGTTGACGAGGAGCGTAGACGTGCCGACGAGGAGACCTACCAGCAAGGCAAGGGGCGGCGGGACGCTCAGCACGCCGTGGCGGAGGCTCAGTCCGCACTCAACCAGCAGGCTGACATCAAGCAGCGCACCGAAAATATCCTCCGAGTGGAGGAGGCGAAAGTCGCTCGTCTCTCAGAGCAGGTTCAGGGCAAGCGCAATGAGTGGATAGCCCTGCACGAAGCGACCTACTCGGGCGAGACCTCCTGCCCCTGCTGTGGGCAGCCCCTCCCCGAAGCCAAGCAGGAAGAAGCGCTTCAGCTCTGGCGCAGAGACAAGCATGCGCGCCTTGACAACATCAGCTACGATGGGGCGACCATCGCACAGCTCCACAACGAGAAACAGCAAGAGGTATACGCGCTCGAGCTTGCCATAGCGGAATGTATCGCCAAGGAGACGGAGCTCAGAGCCGAGCTGCAGCAGCGCCAATACGCCCTCGCCGCACTCCCCGAAGCCGCGAAGGTCGAGCCACGAAGCCCCGAAGAGCTCCCAGGCTACAGCGAGATCGAGACGCGGATACAAGCCTTGATCAGTGAGGCGGACAGCCACATCCACACCGATAGCAGCGAAGACTTCGCCGCCGAGCGCAAGAAGCTCAACGCCCGACGGGACGAACTGCGCAGCCTCCTAGCACAGCAAGACCAGCGTGAGGACTTCATCAAGCGTATCAAGGATCTCGAGTGCGAGGGCAAGGAACTAGCACAGAAAATAGC
>CAURVP010000048.1:0-3708 GCA_963528475.1 uncultured Candidatus Saccharibacteria bacterium
GTAACGAGGTTCTTGATTCAGTAACAATACAATCTATGTTGCCGTATGCGACGTGTGCATTGTATGCGAGTATAGGGATGTCGCCAGATGATGCCAGCTCAAGTACCCTCTGGGATCCGCCACTGTATGAAGCATAAAGAACCCCAGCTACACCTGTCGCTCGAAATCTTTCAAGCACCCGCATCTCTACTTCTGGACGACTGTCTGAACTGGCAACCACTAACTGGTAATCATTGGAGAAGGTTTCTCGATTGAGCGCATGTAGTAGCGACGAAAATATCGGATTTGAAGTGTCAGGCACAATTAGCCCGAGTGTGGCAGCAGGTGGAGCGCCGTTGCCGACACGAACCGATGCCTCTAACACTCGTTTTTTAGTCCTTTCACTGACCATATCGGGTTTATTAAACACCCGCGACACCGTTGCAGGGGAAACTCCAGCTTCTAAAGCGATTTCATCTAGCGTCTTCCTTGAGGGCATTGTTGTCACACACCGAAGTCTTCAATTTCACTGGAGAAAAACTGGTCGTTCCACTTATGAGATCGGGGGTTCTGGTAGAACTTACGCAGTTCTTGAGCCTCAACCTCGGTGAGTTTACCCTCAACTTTCGCCGCATCCAGCAGTTCCGAAAATGACACCAATGAGACTGCAGGGACTTGCATTTCCCTGAAGCAGTCGCGCATCTCCACGAATCCCCAGTTAACAATTGATGCGATACCGACAACCTCGATATCCGCCTCGGTACGCACGATATTGATGGCACGTTCCAATGATTCACCACTTGCTACAAGGTCATCAACAAAAACAGCAGTAATACCTAGTGGACGATCAGCCTTCTGCTCAACGCCAGCAAGTAGCCCACCAACACCATGTTGCTTCGGATGCTTACGTACGAATGCATCGCGGGTGTGCAATTCGTCAGCGACAAGAGTAGACCAAACGATCCCCGCCTCTGCTACGCCGATCACATAATCGGGCATGCCAAACGTAGAGAGCACCGCGCTGCTCAGCGCTTTCTTTACCATTGATCGCACACCGGGATGACGATAAAGCACTCGATAATTGGTATATACAGGTGCCTGAACGCCACTCTTCCATGTGAAGAACTCGTTCTTGCTAACAAGATACGCTTCACTATTAATTAAGGTTCTGGCAACCCGCTCTGCAGTTGGACGATAGACGTTGAACGTATCGTTGGATGTGCTGCTGTACATCTTCCTACCTTCCTCTAGGAGTTAACACTGAGTCTATACGACGGATTGCGGTTCTGCAAGTTTTTGCAGTCAGTCATTCTGGCGCGCGCACTTTTGCTGGTCATCAGATCAAACGTTGTCTTACCTCGCCCACCGCCGCACCGTATTCTTGCTCCGCCTCGTTAGCCACATAATCTCCCGGATCGTCTTTCCTTCCGCCCGCAGCCGCTTGATGCGCTCAATCTCCTCGTTGCTTGTTGCATTCTGGCGCACCACAACCCCAGCAGTGCGAAGCACCCGCGACACTGTTTGGCGGTGGAACCCATATTGCGCCGCAAGCTCGGCCACCGCCGCCCCGGCTTGGTAATCAGCCACAATCTGCTTAGCGATCGCTGGCGTGACACGCGGTTTAGCCGGGCGGCAAGTAGTAGCAGTAGCCAGACCGGTCGATGTCAGCGCATCGGTAGATTTACTCTGACCAACCACTGTAGATGAGGGAGGAACCGAGCGGTACGGTTCTGATCCTTCCGCCAACCGCCGCTCCCCCTGGACCGACGTGCCGCCGGTTTCGCTATCTCCAGACAAGCACTCACGGACCAGTCGCGCCCCGTCGCGGAGCTGCTGCACATTGCCGAGCAAGGCAGTGCGTGTGTAATGGGATGACGGGGCGACCACTGTGCTCTTACACACCACCACTCAATTGATCTTGGGTGGTGGTTTTTATATACAGATCCAGTGGCCCCGCAGCTTTATTTTTACCTGTGGGGGTGCTATTATATATTAACTACGCTACATCGTATCTTCATAAAGATCACGGGTCTTTCATTGTGTAGTGCCGGTATGTGGGTTGCTATCGTTATGACGCAGCTATTTATGCATGAGAATGAAAAGCACCTAGCGCTAATATGGTACATACCAGTCATGACGGTTGCGGGGCTTCTGATCCTAGCCGGGCTAGGCCTGGTGCGGGCCAAAGACTGGCAGAAGGTGAAGGATACAATTCATGATTACCTATGGCTGCTGTGGCTGGCGCGTTGATGATCGCGAATAATCGGGGGATGGTGGCAGCAAGCTTAGATGGACGAGATTGCAGCATTGGCAACAAGGGCGAGCCGATAATCACGTACCATATTCTTTTGGCGTTCAATTTCAGCCAGACGGTTCTTTTCTGCCGTATTCATTATATCGATGAGAGCGTCAGCAACTTTAGAACCAGTGCTTTCGCTTTGTCGGGATTCTGTATTCGTTGACATAGCTTCTTCTTGCCCACTTTCAGAAAGTGTATTTGCTGCGGTGTATTCTGCGCTTTCGGCAACAGCCTTTGCGACCCTGGTGTATCGTTCTGACATAATTAGCACTTATTATACAGTGCATTATCTAATGAGTCAAGCAGCAGCAATACCCCAACATTGACCCGCAGTACATATAATTATATAATTAAATATAGGTAATATCAGCCACAGTATATAACCACAGAAGGAGGGACTATGCAGGCTCCCCAGAACCACGATAAACACGACCGTATGGTAAAGCGAGCGGTCCGGATTGTACCCGCCCGGCAGCGTTCGCATTACACAAAGATATGGTCGGCAGAACTTGCCCGCGCTAGTACGACTACGGAGCGCGCTCGTGTGGCGAGGGCCGCCATAGAAACCGCTCGGCGGCTGCGGCTCAAGGATATTGGTGCGCTCCTGCGTGGTGAACATGGCCTTGGCCGGGCAGTCCTCCTGTGGGCTGTGCTGGCGGCCAGTATAGTCGTACGGGCACTCTTTTTGGCCCTGATTGCGGTGGGCGTTGGCGCGCTGATATATACTGGGTCGTCTTGGCGTAAAAGCTATTGGGTTATGGTAGCAAGTGCTGTACTTTTCTTGGCTGCAGCAGGCTTTTCAGTTTGGTCGTTTACAGTTCAAATTGATGCCGCCGATGCTGGCGGCGATATGTCGTTCCTGGCGCCATGGACACTGGCGGCGTTTTGGGTCATTGCCGGTAGTATCGTTCTTTTTGCCACGAGCTGCCTTGTGTCGTTAAGGCACCCGCAGTCAAGCGCAGCTGCATAGGGCACGTGGCGCCATCAGCCCACGTGGCTATGTGCTACGCATACATATCGTAAATAACTGTAGTTTTAAAAGGAGGTATTGAATGAGTAAATCAGCTGTTACAAAGCTAAGCATTATTGATATGTGTGGTTACGTACTACTATTTGTTGCGGGTATTGTGGCTATTGTAAAAGGCGATTTTGCTGTTGCCGCACTCATATTTTTTGGCATAGCAGTAGTAATGCCGTTATTTGCAGGGAATATGAAGATTGACCCACGTGCCCGAAAGCATATGCCCGACACAGCAGAAATCAAACGCTACCGCAAGCAGCACCCAGATGTATCACTTGCAGACGCAATTAACAGCATCGCTAAGCAGCGCCAGAGCAGATAGTACAAATTAATCTGGGTGCTAACGGGGAATCACCCGCTGCACAAGGGGGATGCGCAGCAGCAGCCAGATGGTTAGGATAACCATACA
>CAURVP010000049.1:0-3707 GCA_963528475.1 uncultured Candidatus Saccharibacteria bacterium
TCTATATGCTGCCGCTGACCGATGGTAATGAGCAGGAATCGTATCAGTTTGCTGTTACGACACAAACACCCCAGTCGGTTATCCAGCGGACACGGCGCACATATCAAGACCGGGGGCTACCTGTCGAATTTTATTTGATTAGCCTCAGTGCTTACCGTGTGTTGATGAACCGCTTCGACCCACCGAAGAAGATTGTCTATGATGATATTAAGATTGCCAAAGCGGGCGACAGCGAGACCATCGCCGAGGTGAGTCAGACACTTGGGCGAGTCAGTAGTGAGGAGGTTTTCGACTTCTTGATCAACCAGGCGGATATGCTTGGTGCGAGCGACATCCACATCGAGAATGAACGTCACGACATCCGGATTCGCCTTCGTGTCGATGGTGCACTCCACCCCGTAGCGACGATTAGCCGGAGCCGCTACCGCGTGATCATGGGTGAGCTCGCCAGCCGAGCTGGTGTGTCGAGTGCTTCGATGGAGCCGCAGTCTGGCCACATCCAAAAGGACGTAACGCATGGCAACGCAACGCACTTGCTCAACATCCGTGTTGAGACTGTACCAACCATGTATGGGCAGGATGCCGTGCTGCGTCTGTTTAACTTCGATGAAAGCTTGCTCAATCTTGACTTGCTAGGTATTCCGCCCAAGCAGCGCCAGCAGATTGATGAAATCATCAGCCATCCGCGCGGCCTTGTGCTGATGGTTGGGCCAACGGGCTCAGGTAAATCTACCACGCTTTACAGTATGCTCAATGCCCTCAACACGACTGATCGTAAGATTATTACCCTGGAGGATCCAATCGAATATGGCTTGGCTGGTATCTCGCAGATCCCAATCAATACCACCGCCGGTGGAAGCTTTGGTGAGGGCTTGCGCAGCGTGCTTCGTCTCGATCCAGATGTCGTGATGGTAGGTGAGATCCGCGATGTCGATACGGCGCGCACTGCCATTCAAGCATCGATTACCGGCCACTTGGTGATGTCGAGCTTCCACGCCAATAGCAGTAGCGCGGCCTTTAGCCGGATGATCGACCTGATTGGTGTGAATCCGATTTTTGCCAGTGCTATCCGCCTTGTGGTAGCGCAGCGTTTGGTGCGGCGTCTTGTGGACGAGACCAAAGAAGCCTATGAGCCAGACGACGCCACGCGCAGCTATGTCAAGCGAGTTCTTGCTGATATTCCTGAAGAGGTGGAGCATCCTAATCTCGACACCTTCAAGCTCTGGCGGCCAGTACCGAGCGATGATGCGCCATTTGGTTACAAGGGCCGCATGGTGATTATGGAGCAGCTTATCGTGACCCCAGGTATTCAGAAGTTCATCCGCGGAGACTTTACCGACGTTCACCCAGATGTCATCGAAAAAGCCGCCCAGCGCGAAGGTATGCTCACCCTCGAACAGATTGGCGTATTAGCTGCCCTGCGCGGCGAGACAACGCTTGAGGAAGTCGGGCGGGTGATATAACACTGGGGTGTACGCTTGCTGTATATTCTCTCATTGATTATGCGTACATACCAAGCAAGGCGTGCTGGCTCATAACTTTGACGCCTATCATATATTCTGCTACGATAATATCACATGTTGAAGCCGAAGCCATTATCGAGCGAACAGTACCCTTCGCAAGAGCAGCCCGTGGGGGAGTGTAGCGAACAAGAGCTAACCGAAAAAGGGGCGTGTATTTATGCAGCGTTTGATGTTATGAATAGCGTCCTAGAAAAGATGGGCGGCAAGGCAGCACACACCGGATCTTTTAAGAATGGTCTTGCTATATCTCTCGATGATGCGGTGACAAGCATTGGTAAGTATCGAATCGATCCGATCAATCTGACTGATCTCATGTCGCGTATTTATAATAATAACCCACACGATAAAGACGCGTGGAATTATACAAATCAGCGACTATACCCAGAGGCAAAAGAACGGTCAAAAGACTTGGTAGTGCACCAGTATGAAGAAGTTGTGCTGGAGCATTTAGCAACGATAGAAGCGATCTTTCTTGGTGACAGTCGAGGGGTTGATTGGAGTGGCCAGTACGATGTATCAGTACCGACTGTCAAGAGCTGGCGACGCAAAAAGCAGCTTGATCCGCATGTCGCAACAGAGGTATATCAGCAGTTTGCTCAGCAGGCTGTCGAAAGAGCGACTCAGCAATTACGCTCAACGATAGACACAGGTCGCCACACGCTTGAGCAATACGAACTAAGCCAGGTAGAAGCTGATGATGTATGCAATGCAAAGGCTCCATATCTTGCAGCCTTTGCTAGTAAATACGAGGCGTTATATACGCAGGCAAAACCAGTCGCCAACGCTCATCAGTACTTTCAGCTTGTCTATAGCAAAAGGCTATATAGGCTCAGCCAGCATATTATTGCCGAAGCACCAGTCATCAAGCAATTGCAAAGACAAATATATCAATGGTATGACCGGCCAGACCAAGAAATCGTTGATGATCTTGCCCTTGAGTGTGCTGAGCGGCTCTGGAGTGACGATCTGAAGCAGGCGATTCATCAGCAGCTTGCTACCGAGTCGGATAATGCGGTTATCAATGCATTGTGCTGGCTCGAGCAACAGCTTGATGGCTACCAATCAGAGCGCTGCCAGGCCAACCACGCGGCCGTTATGCAGCTTGATGAGCCATCAGGTGAGACAACTTCGCAAGCGGCTGAGCCAGCTCACAAAGCAATGAGCCATAGCAAACCACATGAGCAAAAACAAGCAATAACAGAGGTGCAGCTGGATGCGATAATTGCTCCGTGGCTTGGGGAATATGGCGAGCGCTTGCCGCCAGTTGACGTGCTTGTCAATAATGGGTCTGGAGTGCTTGTGCTCGACTGCCGGACGAAAGCAGCCAAAGATATCGAGCACCAGATGGCTGGCTACGAGACAAAAGAAAAGCAGCAGGGCATCGTGAGTGAAGTGCTCGGCAGGCTAACGCATTATGCCGATGCAGCGCTCAACGAGCACGGTCTCAAGCAAACGCACGCAATGAGCAGGCTCAGTGATATACGTCATAGCTCGCCATATAAAGCGCATACGATCTGGTACAACAAAACAGTCAGCCGAAATGTGATTCGTGTCTACGTTGCGGACGTCAATGTTGGCAAAATACCGAATCGGCGTCTGCGATCTCAGCTAAAAAAGCACGGAATCAAGCATACCCTGCTCTTTGTCGGTGCGTGTGATAAGCAGCACCAGCTTGATATGCTGCAACACATTACCCAGCAAGATCGCAAACGTATCAGAGGTAATGGCGCTGGGTCGGTCTAATGCTACCAAAGTAGATAGTATCCAATGTAAAAGGCCGGCATATGTCAGTATCGGCCTTTGCAGAGTTTCTATGTGATGATCGACCTAGCGAATAACCTTCGCTACAGCCTCCACTACACGCTCATCAAATGGTGAGGGGATGACGTAGTCTGCTGTGGGTTCGTCAACCAGCGCTGCCAGCGCCTGGGCGGCGGCAAGTTTGTGCTCGTCGGTGATTTTTTGCACGCCGTTATCCAGTGCACCACGGAAGATACCCGGGAAGGCCAGGGCGTTATTGACTTGGTTGGGGAAGTCGCTGCGGCCAGTGGCGATGACGGCCGCGCCGGCTGCTTTGGCACTATCTGGCATGATTTCTGGCACTGGGTTGGCTAGGGCAAAGATAATCGGGTCTTTGGCCATCATCCCGACGAGCTCTGGAGTCAGCAATCCGGCGCGCGATAC
>CAURVP010000050.1:0-3607 GCA_963528475.1 uncultured Candidatus Saccharibacteria bacterium
CTTGAAGGCGGTACTGGTCACGACACCTATCAATTCAAAACAAATAATAGTGGTGTAAATACCATCTTTGACGCCGACGGCGATGGTGTTCTTGAAGTAGATGGCACCTTGCTCAGTCGTTTGGAATTTGTCGGTGCGCCCATGCCGTTTTCTCCGGCCATGAAGCTGCGCTGGACGCCTTTCCGTACCCGCGACGGTCAGTATCAGTTCCTTAAATATGATGATGACCAGTGGGAATTTTCCGTTAGAAATGCTTCCGGCAATTATAAGCCGCTGGCGCGTATTCGTCACTGGAAGGAAGGTGATTTCGGCTTTACCCTGGCGGAAGATAATTCGCTCTTGTCTGAGGAGGGTGGCAGTTTTATTGATGATAGTGGGAAAGCACACCTGTTCTTTTATAACGGTGTAGAGGCGCCTCGGGGCATCCGGGTCAAGGGCAGCAATATCAAGCCATCGCAGATTACCGGCAGCGCCCATGATGATGTGCTCTTTACCGGTGATGGCGGGACGAAAGGGCTGCATTTGGTCATGGCCGGTCTTGGCAATGACTTTGTTTATGGTGGCAATAACCAGGAGTTTATTTTCTCCGGCAATCTCCATCGTGATGCCACCAATGACAATGACACAGTCTATGCGGGCGGCGGCAGCGATATCGTAATTGGGGGTGCCGGTTCGGATACACTCGTCGCGGGCAATGGCAAGGAAGATTTTGAAACACCGTTGCCCGATGACGAAACAAACACCGAAACCGCCTCACGGCAGGGCAAACGTGGCGACTGGCTCAATGGCCATTTTGGCAGCGATGTCATCATTGGTAGCGCCCGGGATGATGTTCTGACCGGTGGCGAAGGTGACGACACCATTCGCGGTGGCGCCGGGAATGACCTGTTTCTGGGCGATGCCAATTATTTGCCAACGACTTCTTCGGTATCGTTGGGTACGGCGCATAACGCTGCCGAAGGCACCATCATCGAGCGACACTGGCCAGCGAATGGTAGTGTCCCGCGTCCCTTGGACGGTAGCCTGTCTGTTCCCGGCGAAAAAACCTTTGCCTGGGAATGGCAGAGTACGGAAACGGATTTCAAGATTATGCCGGGCATTCGGCTGATGCTGCAGGAACGCGAGCAAGGAACAGGTGATGACGCGTTGCATGGCGGCGCCGGTAATGACTGGATGGACGGTCAGGCCGGAAAAGACACGCTTTATGCGGGTAGTGGCAAAGACAAGCTGCATGGTGGTGCAGGCAATGACGTACTCGACGCCAGCGATGATGACAACGACAAGGATGAACTCTCCGGCGATGAGGGTGATGATCAGCTCAAGGGTGGTACCGGTGGTGATGAACTGAACGGTGGTGCCGGTAATGACGTGCTACGCGCTGGCAAGGACAAGACGCTGATGGACGGCGGCATCGACAACGACATCTACTTCGGCAACAGTGGCGATGACACCATGACCGACCAGGATGGCGATGACCATTATTACCTCAGCCCTGGTATGGACGATATTAAAGATTTCGGCATGGGGCATGACGGCTACCATATTTCCTTCACCCATTTGATGCCGCCGGGTGTGACTACCATTCATGACAGTAATGGCAAAGGTTTTATTACCTACAATGGCAGTGCAATCACCAATGACGGTGTGCGTGCAGTCGCAGAAAACGAATGGGTTACGGATACCGGCGCCAAACTTGTCCGCGAAGGCAGCAAATTGGTTATTACCAATGGCCCGAAAGGCTCGCAAGGCAAAGTCGTTTTTACTGGATTCTTTAACAGTGAAGAATTTCTTGGGCTTAAATTGCCGCCTTTGCATGATGACAACAAACCTGAGCCGAAGCCTGAACCGCAACCAAAACAGCCGCAGGCGCCAACCGCAGGCAAGCCGCTGGCGGCACAGAGCATTCATGAAAAGGACAAGCTGAGTTATACCCTTGCGGAAGATACCTTCCACACAGCCAACCAGGACGACAAGCTGAGCTACAGCGCCCGTCTGGCAGATGGCAAGCCATTGCCGAAATGGCTGAATTTCGATGCCGCAACCCGCACCTTTAGCGGTACACCCGGCAATGACGATGTCGGCACACTCGATATTGAAATCAGCGTTCAGGGCAAAGGCGGCAGTGCCAGCCAGCACCTTGCTCTGAATGTGATTAACGTCAATGATGCGCCGCAAATTGACGCCGCAATTGCCGCTTACACCGGCGAAAACGGCAAGCCGCTGCAATATCGCATTCCGGCCAATGCCTTCAAGGACATTGATAAAGACGATACGCTTACACTCAGCGCAAAACTGGAAAATGGTGAGCCATTGCCCTCGTGGCTGACCTTTGATGAGAAGACAGGTCAATTCAGCGGCACTCCGCCATCAGCGCATACTGCAAATACCTGGCGCATAGCGGTCACGGCAACTGATAACGCCGGAGCGCAGGTGAGTCAAACATTCTCCCTGATAACAACGGCGGCTGCGACCAATATCATCCAGGGTACAGGCAAAGAAAGCATCATTCAGGGGACTTCAGGAAATGACACCATCTATGTGGGCGATAATCCTCTACAAGGTGGGCATTACAAAGAAGTCTATGGCAACGACGGCGATGACGTAATATATAGCGGTAGTGGCAGGGATCATATTCATGGTGGTGCCGGCAACGATATTTTATATGCAGGCACTATAGAGCATGACGGCCTGTATGGCGGTTATGGTGATGACATCTACCGCATCGGCGCAGATTTTAGAGAAGTATCAATTGAAAATTACGATTTGGATCAGTACGACTGGCGTCCACAGCGACGGGATATTATCGAATTTGCCGCACACAAGCGGGATGACTTTAATATCTTCAATTATGGCGACAACCTCTATCTCAAAACCCGGGATGGAAAAGAAGTTGGTATCTATGACCAGTTTTCCAATCAGGGGGATAACTGGCACTACATTAACGAAATCCGCTTTACCGATAAAACCTTGACCGCAGAAGATATCAAGGCGATGCGCATTAACGGCACGGCAGGCGATGACACGCTCTCTGCCAAGGCAGAGGGTAGCTGGCTTTACGGTAAACAGGGCAACGACCATCTCTTTAGCGGGCAAGGCAATGACTATCTCGATGGAGGTGTAGGCAGCGATACCTATCACTTTGCGCGCGGTTTCGGCTATGACCTGATCAATAATGAAAACTACGGTTCAAGATATGACAGCATTGTCTTCAGCGATATGAACCGCGACGACTTTGACATCTATCGTGAGAATACCAGTCTCGTTTTACGCAGCAAGGATGGCAAAGATCAAATTACCGTCAGAAATCATTTCCAGCTGAGCTGGCAAATAGACAGCATCCGCTTTGCCGACGGTACGACGCTTAACCATGACGCTATCAATAGCGCGGTTAGCACGCCAAATGCGCCACGGGGAAACTATACCCATCCCGCTGCCCAAGCGTTGCAGATGAACCAGGCGATTGCTTCGCTGAATAGCCAGGCGCAGCCGCTGGATGCGTTAGCCACACCGGACTTGCAACCGCGTCCGTTGCTGGCAGCGGGCAATCCCTGATTGCAGCAGCTTGGTCAGCCATGAAAAAGCCCCTGTTCGCAGGGGTTTTTTTAAC
>CAURVP010000051.1:0-3508 GCA_963528475.1 uncultured Candidatus Saccharibacteria bacterium
GCGCTGTACTAAGCGCTATATCAGCAATCTCAGCGCTGGTGTAGCGGAGCATAAAATCGTGATTGGCAAAGCTCGCTTGGCTAAAGTTAACCCCACCGCCCAAATAGACGGTATCATCACAGCAGTAGATCTTTACATGCGACCGGCCAGCGACCGGCCAGCCCCACCAGCCATGGCCGCACCAGCGCACCAATACACCAGCACGTTGCAACCGACGCACTACCGTACCAATCGTAGGTTGATTGAGATAAGAATGTGGGTCACAGACGAGGCGCACCCTCACGCCACGCGCCGCGGCCTCACATGCCGCCTGTAGTAGCGCCTGCATGGCGGGCCCCTCACTATGGAACTCCATAGCCTGTAGCCATATACGGTGCTGGGCCGCACGCATATCACGCAGTAGTTGCTTAGGGAGCGTTGCTGCCGGTACAAGCTGGGTAGCTGCTGTGTTCATACTGCTCATTATATCATCGTACTATTATGAATTTGGGAGCTGCTCAGCAAAATCAACCAACATATCGCACACCGACTGCTCGGTTGTGAGCAGTGCTAACTCGCTCGTTCCCCAGCGCACACCGCGAGCATTAAAATTATGCGACCCCGTGAGTGCTGCTCGCTGCCCATCCGGATACTCAACCACACAGAATTTAGCATGGATGCGGCCATTACCGGTGTGGCTATTAGTAAGCTGTACCGTGTGGGAATCATACCAGCTTGCCAAGCGGTTCAACTTACCGCCACGGTGTGGGCCCATAAAATACGCCTGTACATCTGGCACAGCTTGCAAGCTAGCCGCCAGCGCCGGGTGCAGCAGCATTTTAGAAACGTACCAAGCGCGGGTACCGCCCCGGAGCATACTTTGGGACGCGTCGAGAATCTGCGACTGCCCTGGCCTGCCAGCATCAACTAAAAAGGTATTGCGATCGTTATAGGTAACTATAGTATCGGTATGGCGATTACCGTGATTTTGCTGCAAATGCTGGCAGAGCCTATCCGCCAAATCAGGGTCGTGGTACTCAAGCATAAAGTCAGCGTGTCGAATTGTATCAGCCGTCAAATTAGCGCCACCAGCCGTAAGCGTCGTATCATCAAAGATATAGCTTTTAATATGATGACGGCCAGCAAATATATTAGGGCGCAGCTGCCCAAGCATTGTAATGCGCACTGCCGCCTGGCCAAGCGATGTAAGCTATCCTTCAGTTCTGTAATGCCTTCCTGACCACGCTTCAGGTACATATCAGGGTATGAGAAGCGATCAAGTGTAAGCTGCACATCAACACCGCGCTGGCTTGCATTAATTAGTTCATCGACGACTGGCGCCATTGCACCGTAGCCATCAAACGACATTGTCTCGAGGTAGATACGCCTCGTTGCTGCACGGGCAAGCTTACAAATACGCTCGTGGTAGCCATTATTCGTTCGGACACATTCAGGAGTTGCGGGATGAGACAGAAGCATGAGATTATCATATAATTTTAAGCAAAATTATGCAATATACCAAAACCACCCCCAAATTGGGAGTGGTTTCTGGTAGCTATGTGCGTAAAACTACTTGTTGATCTTGGTAACAACACCAGCGCCAACAGTACGGCCACCTTCGCGAATAGCGAAGTTTAGACCCTGCTCCATAGCGATTGGAGCTAGCAGCTTAACCTTAAAGGTTACGGTGTCGCCAGGCATCACCATTTCCTTGTCAGCTGGCAGCTCAACCTCACCGGTTACGTCGGTGGTGCGGAAGTAGAACTGTGGCTTGTAGCCCTTTGAGAATGGAGTATGGCGACCGCCTTCTTCCTTCTTCAGAACGTATACTTCAGCTTCGAACTCGGTGTGTGGCGTGATTGAACCAGGCTTACACAGCACTTGGCCGCGCTCGATATCAGTTCGCTCAATACCACGTAGCAGCAGACCAGCGTTATCGCCTGCTTGGCCCTGGTCAAGCGCCTTCTTGAAGGCTTCGATACCAGTTACCACACTCTTCTGAGTTGGGCGAATACCAACGATCTCTACTTCGTCGTTCAGCTTAATTGTACCCTGCTCAATACGGCCGGTTGCAACCGTACCACGACCCTTAATCGAGAAGACATCCTCGATAGGCATCAGGAATGGCTTATCCATGTCGCGGGTTGGCTCTGGAATGTAGTCGTCCATAGCAGCAACCAGTTCCATGATAGCGTCCTCGTACTTTTCGTCGCCCTCAAGCGCCTTCAGTGCAGAACCCTTAATCACAGGAGCATTGTCGCCGTCAAAGCCGTTCTTGTCGAGCAGCTCACGAACGTCCATCTCTACCAGCTCTACCAGCTCTTCGTCAGCCATATCCATCTTGTTGAGGAAGACGACGATCTTTGGCACACCAACTTGCTTAGCAAGTAGGACGTGCTCACGAGTTTGTGGCATTGGGCCATCTGCAGCTGATACCACCAGGACAGCACCGTCAACCTGAGCAGCACCGGTGATCATGTTCTTCACATAATCGGCGTGGCCAGGCATGTCGACATGCGCGTAGTGGCGCTTTTCTGATTCATATTCTTGGTGCGAAGAAGCAATGGTAATACCACGGGCTTTTTCTTCTGGAGCGTTGTCAATGTCGTCGTAATTACGAGGCTGGTTGACGTCGCTTGGTAGGCGCTTAGCAAGTACGTGTGTAATTGCAGCGGTCAAAGTTGTCTTACCGTGGTCAACGTGACCCATAGTACCAACGTTGACGTGCGGCTTGCTTCGATCGAAAGTTGCCATTTGGACTTTTTCTCCTATTACATTATTATTGTTCGTCCATGGTGCTATAAAGCTCCACAACGTATAGAGCCATTATACACTACTGGTGAGGAGGGGTAAAGGGAGTAACCACCGAACAACGAGCTGGTTTCGGCTGTGAATTAGCACTCTTGCATGTAGAGTGCTAATTTGCTATAGTGATCACTATACATACATCCCCCTACCCAACCGCGGCCGAGGCGTACAACCCTAAACACTATATACAAGGACAAGGTGGGCACCCCACCTGACACACGAACACATAACGATATATAAGGAGTGACTATGCCACCAACCATGAATCAACAAAGCAACCAAAAGCCTCTCGAGCAGTTCGGCACCGACCTCACCGCTCTGGCGCGTGAGGGTAAGCTCGACCCGGTGATCGGCCGGGATGAAGAAATTCGCCGCACCATGCAGATCCTCAGCCGGCGCACCAAGAATAACCCGGTGCTGATCGGTGAGCCGGGTGTGGGCAAGACCGCCATCGTCGAGGCGCTCGCACAGCGCATCGTCAAGGGCAACGTACCGGCGTCGCTGCGTGATAAGCGGCTGATTAGCCTGGAGATTTCCAGCTTGCTGGCGGGTGCCAGCTTCCGCGGCCAGTTTGAAGAGCGCCTCAAGGGTGTACTCAAAGAGGTAGAGGAAGCGGCCGGCGAGATCATTCTCTTCGTTGATGAAATCCACACCATGGTCGGCGCTGGCAAAGGCGAAGGCAGTATGGACGCCGGCAATATGCTCAAACCTGCCCTGGCCC
>CAURVP010000052.1:0-3462 GCA_963528475.1 uncultured Candidatus Saccharibacteria bacterium
CTAGTAGCAGAAACCGATAGCATCGCCATCAACCTACCTGATGCAACCGACCATAGCGACAAAACCCTCCCGATCCTCTACATCGATGATGATGTGATTGTTATCAATAAGCCAGCTGGTATCCTCACACATAGCAAGGGTGCGCTCAATGATGAGTTTACGGTAGCAGACTTCTTCCGGCGCTATACTTCGGTTGGACTAGAGACAAATCGGCCAGGGATTGTCCATCGACTCGACCGCGACACCAGCGGAGTAATGATTGGTGCACGTACGCCTGAGGCCTTCCAGCGACTTAAGAAGCAATTTGCCGAGCGCCACGCCAAGAAGACATATCTAGCGGTTGTGGCAGGGCAACCCCGTCAGCAGCAAGCCAAGATCGATGTCCCGCTGGGGCGCAACCCGACCGCGCCAAGCACCTTTCGAGCCGATCCACGCGGCAAATCTGCCCAAACAATCTACAAAGTACTCGCCACGCAGCCCAGCCTGAGCTTACTCGCTCTGCGCCCCCGCACTGGCCGGACACATCAGCTGCGTGTCCATCTGGCCTATATTGGCACACCGATTGTTGGTGATCGCATCTACGGATCAGTAGGGGAGCGTCTCTTTCTGCATGCCTACCAGCTTGAAATCACAACTCGTGCTGGCCTGCGCCAGACGTTTGTTGCACCACCGCCAGCAGCCTTTATGGCACTCTTTCCTGAGGGAGCCGATGTCATCGCTCGTTTATAACCCCCGTACCGAGCAGCGTCTTGCCCAGCTTGCGCAGCAGCCACCACAGTCATTGCTTCTTGTTGGTGCGCCTGGGCTTGGGCTTATGACCGCAGCACGGCAGGTTGCAGGCCGCACCGCACTTATCCTCCGGCCTCATACCAGCCAGGGCCATGATGACCAGCAACGCGGGACGATTCGCGTTGATGACATCCGCTCGCTTCACACACTTACTCAAGGCAAGGCAACGGCTCGGCAATTTGTCATTATCGATGATGCCGACCGGATGACACCTGCCGCCCAAAATGCTTTCCTTAAGCTCCTCGAAGAGCCGCCTCACGCGCTTCATCTCATCCTCACCAGCCATCAACCCCAACGCTTGCTGGCAACAATTCGCTCACGCGTCCAAACCGTCCGTATCATCCCACCTCAGCAAGCCCAAACAGCTGCTCAACTTGGCCAGCTTGGCATTATTGACCCGACGCGCCGTGCTCAATTGCAGTTCATTGCTCAGCAGCAACCTGCGACAATCGCACGCTTGGCTGCCAATAGCGAGGAGTTTCGCACCATTGCTCTGGCAATGACCGATGCGCGTCAGTATATCACTGGTGCTACCCGCCAACGCATCGTGATTGGGCAGCGCTATAGCCACGATCGAGCTCGTGCATTGCTCTTCCTTGAGTGTGTGTTGCACATTATATGGCATACACTTCGAACGCAACCATCGCGGCAGCTGCTTACCCAGGCAGAACATATCGCACGCGCACACGAGCGCATTACTGCCAATGCCAGCGTGCGGATTCAGCTGCTGGCATGTGGTATACTATAACTATGTATGGATTATTATTGGTAGCCTGTGCTGGTGCCTTTGCCTTGTGGCAACAGCAATTAGTTGCCGAGACCACCTCACAATTACCAATGCGCCTCTCGGGTAAGCTTGATCGCCTGTGGGAGGTGGCTCAGGAGTCACTCCGCGATCGTCGTTATCTCCGCGCCGAGAAGGCACTGCTCACGATTTTGCGGGTAGATGAGCGTAATGCAACCGCATATAATCGTCTCGGTATTTTATACGCCAAGCAGAAGGCATTTGATGATGCGATTGAGTGTTTTGAGATCGCTCAAAGCCTCGAGCCAAGCGCTTCGAGCTTGCATAACGTTGGTCTCATCTATTACGAAACCAAGCGCTACGACAAAGCCGCTCTCGCCTTTGAACAAGCACTGGCAATGGAGGACAAGCTGGCTGCGCGGCATATTGCCTATGCTAAGGTGCAGGAAAAGCTCGGCCATAGTAAGAAAATGCTAGAGTCACTTGAGCGAGCTGCCAAACTAGAACCTGGCACCCAAACATATCAGCTCCTGGCCGAAGGCTACGAACGAGCTGGCGACCACAAAAAAGCTCAGCGCATTCGGACCAAGATGCAGCCCCAGCCTACTTCTGCGCAATCGCCACAGCACCAGCAGCACCGAGCACAACCAGAGCCTCGCCAGCAACCCCAGCGACGCATTACTGTGCCGTCTCAGCAGGTAGAGCACCAACCTTCAACGGCGTATTACCATCCACCAGCTGCATTGCCCGCTCCAGCAGCGCCAGCGCATACTCAAGTACCTCCGCAGCCGCAGCCAAATGCCGCCTACAATCGACAGTCATCCACTGTTCATCCGCCAGCACGAGCTCCAATGCCCGCTAACCGCATCCAGCGCAGCGCACCACGCCGCATTACGATGTAGCGTCAAACGGTAAAAGGTATAATAAGGGCTAAATACAATCAATAAGGCAGCAATATGTGTGCTGCCTTATTTACATTCTCAGGGCAGGGTTTCTCGCTGCGTAAGCCCTTTTGCTATTGACATATCGCTATATCATTACAAATACGTAGTTACAATTACCACGCTTCCAACATTATTCTTACGATAGCCAATACAAAGAGTGGGGAATAAATAAGCCCCACCAATCACAGCTACTACATAACTGCAAAAACAAAAAAGACCTCCCTTAAGAAAGTCTTCACTATATACGCATGGAGCCGCTTTACGGATTCGAACCGTAGACCTACTGTTTACAAAACAGTTGCTCTGACCAGCTGAGCTAAAGCGGCAGAAATGGTACCGGAGGTAGGACTCGAACCTACGAAGCTAAAAAGCGGGAGATTTACAGTCTCCTGTCATTGCCACTAGACGACTCCGGCAAATAAAATGAACTAACTGTGAATTAGTATAGCAAATTTTTCGCCAATGTCAAAGTGCGAAAAACACAAATCATACAATCTCTTACAATTATATAGCGTACCTCTGTTAATAAAAGGACTTTTGCGATATACTTCACTCTATGACAAAAAAGTATTTCGATCATATTCTCATTGCCGCTACGCTCGATAGGCCGCCACAGGCTCGTCACGTACGAGAAGATTACCAGCCAACCGAGTGGCCAATATCAGAGGAAGAGCTCCGCAGACATCCTCTTATACCACTTTTTCCATCCCTTGTTGTGCGAAAGGATAGCGAGGTAGACACTAAACAGCGCGACAAAATCGCCAACCACGTCGAGCAACTTGCCCGTGACCTCACACCATTTACCGTGCAATGGGGTCGCGAGGTAGAGATGAGTGGGTCTGCAAAAAGTCCTCTCCATGCAAAAGAAATCACTCATGGCCGTGATAAAATCCTCGCTGTCCGCAATGCACTTGGCAGTCTAGCTATGGAGTTGGAAATACTTCATAATGCGCCCAGCTCACTGCTATATGCTCAGTATAGGCC
>CAURVP010000053.1:0-3429 GCA_963528475.1 uncultured Candidatus Saccharibacteria bacterium
TACACCGTGATGGCGACCTACATGGGCGGCATGGCACTCGGTGCCTGGCTCGGTGGCATCATTGCCGACCGCGTGCGCGCACCGCTGAAGTGGTATGCGCTTTTTGAGGCGGCAATCGGTATTTACGCGCTGGCAACACCGGCGCTGTTCAAGCTGATTGAACAGGTTTATGTGGCGCTCGCGACTGATGTGCGCCCGGATGCACCGTCGCTCACCTTCTGGCGCGTTGCCCTCGGGGCACTGGTGCTCGGCATCCCGACGTTGCTGATGGGGACAACTTTGCCGCTCATGTTCAAATTCCTGCGCGGTTATCTCGCCAGCCGGGGCCGCATTATTTCGCGTCTTTATACTGCCAACATTATTGGCGCAGCCCTTGGCGCGCTCGCAGGCGCGTATGTTGTGTTGCCGACCTTCGGCCTGCTCAGTTCGACCCGCCTGGCGGCGTTGCTCAGCCTGATGATTGCGCTCTATGCGCTTGACCGCCTGAAAGCGCTGCCTGCAGAAAAAGCGGCGGATAGTACCGCTTCCACGGCCTCTTCGCCCGCAGATGCGGCTGACGAAGAAAGCGGTTATGCCGTCCTGCCGCCACAGGATGCCGGGCAGCGTCGCCGCCTCGGACTCGCCGCCTTGCTGCTGGTGACGGTAGGCGGTGTGGTCAGCCTGGCGCTGGAAATCGTCAACATGCATATGCTGGCGGTTGTCGCCGGTAATAGCGTCTATGCCTTTGGCCTGATGCTGGCCACATTCCTCCTCGGTCTTGGTTTGGGCTCTATTTTCTACGACAAACTGCGCCATCTGCTTACTGACCCGGCAGTCGCTGCTATCGCACAACTGGGTATTTTTTTCACGATCGTCATCTCCGCTTTCCGCTGGGAAGGATTAGCGACATACCTCGGTACTTTTGGTTTTATGCAGGAATTTTTGCACATTGATTTTGGTGCTAGTGAGGTCATCCGCGGTAGCGTTTGCGCCATTATCATGATGCCGCCCGCATTCTTTATCGGCCTCGGTTACCCGGCAACGATGGCGCTTGCTGCCGACTGGCTGAAGAAGCGCGGCGAAGCGACCGGATTGGGCATTGCCAGCCTGTGCAACACGCTGGGCAATATCGCCGGTGTTTTGCTAGCGGGCTTTGTCTTCCTCAACTGGCTTGGCTCCAACCGCCTGCTCTTTGCTTTGGCGATCATTTCCTTGCTGCTGGCGCTGTACATGGCGTGGGTAGGGCGTCTTGCCTGGCCGCTGCTCTTCAATCAGCACCGTGGCAGACAGTACTTTGCGACCGCAATAACCGCGCTTGCCATTGCCGTTGCGCTGTGGGGCTATCCGCCTCAATGGAATCTAGAAGTCATTACCAGCGGAGCAAAAGTGTATTTTGTACCTTCCGATCTGGGAGAAGTAATTGATTCGAAGGAGAATGTTCAAGACGGTCTGATTACAGTGCACCGCAAAGAAATCAAAGACGCCAAGGGCAAAAAACGTACCATGCAGACGCTTATGACTAATGGTGTATTTCAGGGAGATGATTTTTTGGAACTTGAAGCCCAGAAAGCCTTCGCACAAGTGCCGTTATTGCATCAACCGGAACGTGACCACGCGTTAGTGATTGGTTATGGTACGGGACATACGGCACGTGAGCTGCACGATGCAGGCTTTGCTCGCATGGACATTGCCGAGCTGTCGCCGGATATCGTTACCCTAGCTGACCGCCACTTTGGCGATATCAACGGCAAGGTCTCGCAACAGACAAACGTGCAGATGTACTACAGCGACGGGCGCAACTATTTGCTGACGCAAGACCAACGTTATGACCTAATTAGCGTGGATATTACAGGTATCTGGCTGGCAGGAGGTGCAGATTTTTATAATCGCGAGTTTTATCAGCTCGCCAAGGCACGGCTAAACGACGATGGTGTGTTGCAGCAATGGGTGCAATTGCACCATATGCAGCCGCTTGATTTGCTCTACATCCTCAACACTCTGCACCAGGAATTCCGCTACGTCTGGCTCTATGTCATCGGCGGGCAGGGGGTGCTGGTGGCAAGTAATGTACTGGAAGCGCAGTACAATACAGACGCTAATATGGCGGTAACGAAAGGAGATGTTGCAGCATTGCAAGATCATATAGTGCTGGAACCAGCAGATTTCGTTTATTTGGCACAAAAATTGCGCATACCACAATTTTTTGTTTCGACGGATAATAACCGCTATCTGGAGTATTCCACTCCGAAAGGCAATGCAGCAGATTTCGATACCTTTGCTTCCAATATAGAAATGTTGGGAAAAATCCATAGCGAGCGGCTTGAAAGAGATGCCAAGCTTATTTCAAATCCATAAAACATTTCAGAGAGGATTTATGTCTTTTAGAGTACGGTATTTTTTAAGTCATTTGTCGCTTTCTTTTATTGTGGGTTGCCTGACAGCGGCAACTGTGTATTGGGTCTGGTATCCTGGTGTGCTTGCAAAAGCCGTTGGGGTCTCACATATTTTTCTGTTACTGTTGTGTATTGACGTTACGGTTGGCCCTATTCTCACACTGTTTCTTGCTAAAGAAGGTAAAAAGGGATTATGGTTTGATTTAGTAACCGTTGTGCTACTCCAGTTTACGGCACTCATTTATGGTATCTGGCACATTGCGGAAGGACGCCCAGTATGGCAGACCGTTAATATTTATCGCGTAGAACTGGTAAAAGCGATAGACATGGATTATACCAATGCCCAAAAGCCTTTCACGCGAAACCCATTGGGTTCCCCAAGATGGGCAATGGTACGACCCGCCAAAGACAAAAAAGAAACCTCTGATTGGATATGGCTGGAACTGGAAAAAGGAAAGTCCCCTACACAACGTGCAGAACTGTACCAGTCTGTTGATACGCATTGGAGCGAAATTTCCAAGGAAATCCTGCCACTGGAAAAACTGTCTAAATATAACATCAAGAAAGAAATTGATGCGGTTCTGCTGAAATATCCTGAAGCCGACGGATTTCTGCCTATGATAGGTGGTGAGTGGGATATGACTGTTTTAGTATCCAAAAAAGAACAAAAAATTCTGAGTGTAGTTGATTTGCGTCCTTGGTGATTATGGGTAAAATATTTTCAACGATATAAAAATTGGGAACAAAAAATGTGTAAACTGAAAATATGGACTACGGTGGCTTTTATTGCTTTGATAGTCAGTGAGTCGAGTTATGCGCTATTTTATAATTTTGGGGCCGTACTTGGCCCTGAAATTTTTGCAGAGCCTCTGATGTTTTTTGTGTATATCGGCAATTATTTTGGCTTAATTGGTGCCATATTGTGGTTGGGCAGGATGTTGCCACTATCCGGAAAATTAACAGCGTTTGCTTTTCTAGTTGGCGTGGCGTCTTGTTTTTTGCAGTCTTGGCTTAGCGCCTCCATGGTACATATTAGTAAATTAATTTTGGCCTTATT
>CAURVP010000054.1:0-3331 GCA_963528475.1 uncultured Candidatus Saccharibacteria bacterium
AATAGTTCCTGTAGCTCGTGGGCCGAAAAATGCTCGCGCACACTGCTTGGCAAATCCGCCACCTTGCGTGCTTGCAGGATTCGCTCAAGTTTTTTAGCGTGACCCGATACGCCAGCATCAGCTAAAATATCGTTCGCTTGCTCCCTAAAGCTATCCGCCGGTATCTTATTCTTACGGTCGAGCAATTTAATCATGCGCTGCGCGTGCTCACGGGTTAAACCCAAATAACCGCGCATAATAGTGTCTATCAAACCCCGGTGATTGATTTTAATCACAAAGTCATCATCCTGCGCCCCAAAGATTTTGACTGAGTCATAGGCAAGCGTAATGATCTCGGCATCGGCTACCACACCCTGCACACCGAACAAGTCAGCATTAAACTGCCAGAACTCCCGTTCCCGGCCACGCTGCGGGCGCTCGTAGCGCATAAAATTAGCAATAGAATACAACCGTGCGGGGTAGCTGAGCTCCTGGCGACGGGCTGCCACCATACGACTAATCGTTGGGGTCATCTCCGGCCGGATTGCCACCTCGCGGCCACCACGGTCAGTAAAAAGATAGGTTTGCTCGCCAGCAAGCTCCTGGCCACTCTTTGCTGTGTATACTTCGATCGGCTCAAGCAGCGGTGCGCCATATTCCATATAGCCATGACGCTGCGCGACTGTATGCCACTTGCTAAAAATATAATTCTGGATCCGTTTATCTTCTGGGTAGTAATCGCGGGAACCTTTGTAACTTTGGGTCGATAGCTTTGTCATAACCATATTATTACACTGCTTGTGTGTAATTACAAGTTTGTGCCCATGTACGGCGTTCACCATAACAAAGAACCTACCCTATATGGGCAGGTTCTTTCGTTTGATTGTCGGTAGGTAAACTACTTACTAGCCGTTACGGCGACTTGTGTAGTAGTAGTAGCCTGCAAGACCGATAGCTGCTAGGCCAACAGTGCCACCGATGATGCCGGCAGGACCAGTTGTTGGCAGTGCACCTTGTGACACTGGAGCCTCTTTACAGTCAGCTTCGTTGGTAGAGTACTTGCTCTTATCCTGTGCTTCCTGCTCAGTTACTTCCTTGCCCCAAGTCTTGGTGCTGATTTCACAAACCCTTACCTTCTTCTCTTCGCAGTCTTCCTGCTTTGTAGAATACTTCTTTGTGTCTTCAGCTTCCTTCTTGGTTACTTCCTTCCAGGTCTTGGTGCTGATTTCACAAACTTTAGCCTTACCTTCTTCTACAACTTCGAATTGCTTCTTACAGTTAGCAGCGGTAATTTCTTGTTCCTTGCCATCAATCTTAGCGGTCAAGATAGCTTCTACAGTGTACTTGCCAGCAGTTGTCTGGGTAAACTCAAACTTGTTGCTGGTTGACTCTTCGCGCTTAACCTCTTTACCCTGAGCGTCGCGTACAACAAAGGTAACCTTGCTGATGGTTGCGTTCTCTACATAGTGGTTAGCAACAAACTGGAACTTAGTTCGATCGATTGCCTGAACACTGAGTGCATCACAACGAGCAACTGATTGCTTCTTGGGCTGTGGTGCTGGTGGGGTAACTGGTGGCTTTGGTGGCGTGTTACGAACAGGCTCTGGGCTAAAGATAGGGTTACCACAAACGTTCATAACTGCGTACTTAAAGCTGCCGTTAGCATCAAGCACAACGATGGCACCTAGTTCGCTAATACCCTGGCGGAATGCTGCACCACCAACGTGGGTAGTTTCGTAGTAGGTTTTACCAGCAATGCTAATTTGGCGGCTTGCAGCTTGCTTTTGGCGGCCGATGCTTGATGCGTTACGAGCAACAACACGACCCTCGGCGATAACTTCACCGCGGTTGTTAGTAACACCCTGAACAACGCGGTCGCCAGCGGCTACTTCGCGCTTAATCCAATAGTGATCATAAATGGCGCGTAAATCGCCTTGGTGGTTTTCATCGTAAACACGAGTAATATCACCGTAGTGATTTACACCGCACCGTACGATTGAATTGGCCGAACAGTCGCCAGCCGCATTTGCTTGGTTTTGTTGACCTATATATAGGCTACCAAAACCAAGTGCCATAACAGCCAAAACAAACAAGCCACCAATTGCACGTTTGCTTGACTTTATATGACGAAACTTGTTGAGTAACGTATTCATACAGACCTCGCTTTTATTTATTGATGTTTTCATTAAACTACATTTGTTACATAAAGTCAATAGGGTTTATCTTTAAAATCCCTTAAAGTGATGTAAAAATGTGGTAAAGCTAGTGCTTAACAGATATAATACGGCAAAAAAATATGTTGACATATCGTCAACATACAGTATATTCTTGGATTAGTCTGTTAAAACACTTAAATTTAGCTTAAATAAAACAATATCTCCTACCGACCCTTGCTTGCTCCTAATCGATGTTGCTGCAGCCACGCATACATAGCAATTCCAGCAGCAACACCTACATTCAGCGAGCGCGTCGACCCAAACTGCTCAATTGCTACGATTGCCTCAGCTGCCTGGGCAAGCTCAGCTGAAATGCCAGGCCCTTCCTGGCCAAAGACAAGACACACGTGCTCTGGTAGCTGGTACTGGCTTAGTGGCTGCGATCCAGCAATATTATCGACCGCAATAACACGACGCTCTAATTTCTGCATAGAGCCAAGGAAGCTGCCGATATCCGTATAGTAATGGAGGTGCATATATTTATCTGTCATCATAGCGCCGCGCTTATTCCACTGGCGACGGCCAATGATATGTACGTGACGCACCCCGCACGCATTGGCTGTACGCACAATTGTACCCATATTAAAATCGCGCTCCGTGTTTTCGAGCGCGATATGGAGAGAGCTGCCACTCGCATCAAGTTGGTCAATAATATCGGCCATCGCCTGGCCTTTAAACTGATCCATTACGTTGCGCGTATCAGATTGTGGCGTAAGCTGCATACAAATAATTATACCATGCGAGCTAGTCCATGCGGACACCAAGGCGGAAGCACTGATGACCCTTGGCATGAACGGCAAATGGCTGGTGTGGCGCCGGGGTGGCGTGAGCAACTGTACTGGTTGCATGGTCAAAGCGGGCACATAGCTGGTATTTGATAATACGGCCGCTGATTGTTTGCGGAACCACTGGCCTAACCTGCTGGCTTGGCACTGGTACATCATTAGGCAAGCGTTGGTAACGAATACCCTGTGCGGTAAGCTGAGCGTGCAGCTGCGGCGGTATAATCTGCTTGATATACCCAAGGTCCTCTGGTACGCTACCGGTCAAATCGACAGCTCGCTCAATTGCCTGGCGGGCAGAAACAAGATACTGCTCGGTTCGGCGATCATTTGCACTCACTATACCATAATGTA
>CAURVP010000055.1:0-3299 GCA_963528475.1 uncultured Candidatus Saccharibacteria bacterium
ATATATCACTATTTGGAATAAAAAGCAATATATTGATAAATATGGCAAAAATTTGATATATATTAGCCCTAGCAGAACTTCTGGTGAGTACTCGGGCCGCAATTTAACAAGTAGACCAAGTACAAGGTGAGATGCAAGGCAGCGTGGTAATTTAGGCTCCTTACACCTCATCTTGTACGTCAGATACGTACTCTATCCGCATAGTTGCGGAGTGAGGAGAAAGCTTATTATGAGCCATACAGCTGTTGCTACCACCCTTCCTGCCGTTAACCATATGGCGAGAATAGGTGTCTTTCGCCCATATACGGATGATGTGCCTAATCGGCGCAGCATTCGGAGTGTACATGTAGGCCGAAGCATTATAAAAATGGTAGCCGCAGGCGAAATAACCCTAGTGGAAGGACTCAGTTTGGAAGTCCTTGCATTATGGGACGAAGAGGCCACACAATACGTGACTATTCGTCATAAGACTGTGAATGTCCTGCCTGCGTTTTTAGGGTACACAGATATCATCATAAGCAAGGCCAAAAGTAGTGGCTGTTGTTTTATCGATGATGATACACTTTTTAGTATGCCCTGCGTCTTTGTATATAAGGAGTATGAGTCTACCAATTTTGATAGGATCATGCGCGGCTTCCGAAATTACCTTGCGGACCGCAAGGATCCAAATTTTCCGCCAGATTTCTGGCAAGTAGCCGAGATCGAAAGCTACCTCACTAAGAATAGTAGTGAAGTAGCAAGGTATAAGGATGCCATTCTTTCTGAACTTCCTACCTACCGGGAAGGATGGGCGCGTGAAAAGGCCCATCAGGAAAAACGGCAGGCAGGAATCGAGGCAATAAGACAGGCTGACATGGACGCCATTCGCTTTGGTCAAATGGAACGTGATGTCCAGCAAGCCTTAAAAGAGCTTAAGGCTTGGGATAAAGAGCGCCTCCGGAAGGAGGCGGAGTTTTCCGCTTACGGTCAAGAAACAGCTAAGAAGGAGGTGGAACAGCTTGGTCGGCTATATGAGCTCGATGCTATTGAGCTTATGCCACTCGAACTGAACTCCGTTCAAGAGACCCTTGGTTTCTTGAGCTTGCCTTTAGTTAGTATTACCACCGTGTTATGTGCCATTCTAGGTGTACTCTGTATGGTAATGTAACTTTGGGGCAGCAAGCTTTCCACGTATCTGCACTAGCCACTCGGCTAGGTTGGTCTGCTTGTTGTTCCCTTGGTATTATGTAGGCGCGTAGCATCAAGCTACGCTCTTTTATTTTGCTTGCTCCACCCCGGTGCAGGTTTTGCCAGCCGCTAGCTGCCATTGGCAGTCGAATAGTTGGTTAAAGGTAGCGGCTATCACTGGGTTGGTAATAACAGTCGTGATGATTGTGTCGCTGTAGGTACTAATAGCTACGTTGGGCCCGTATATCATAATTTGGGCGTCAAGGCCGGCAAATAGGCTTGGCCGGGCCTCGAATAGTGCATCGTTTTTGCCCTGGTAGTGGTGGTAGCGGGCGCTTGGTAGCAATGCTTCTGTTTTGATGCCAGCTGCGCGCTGGCGGGCAACTTGGCTATCTATCATTTGGGCAATAGCTGGGTCATCCCGCCCGTGCTTGCTGGGCATAATGCGCAGGGTTGCGCCAGTTTTTATAATATCTTCGTATATGGTTTGTAGCGAATCAGTGCCTTCTAGGTACACCACGCCTGGCTTATCCGTTGCCAGCCGGTAGTTGCGCAGTAGGTTAGGCAGCAGGCTATTTAGCTCGCTGGTGGCTTGCTTAAGGCTTTGCTGCTGGCTCAGCAGTAGCTGGCGCAACCGCACCGGGCTTTCGGGCGCGTAGGTGGCCCGGGCGCCAGGTAGCTTGCGGGCCAGGCCCAGGGCTTCTAGCTTGTCGCATATTTGGTAGCCGTTGGTGCGGCCTTCGCTGGTGTGGGCTGCTAGCTCTACCGGGCTTAGGCTGCCGTGCTCTACCAGCGCCAGGTAGCCATTCGCCTGGCTAGCAGTAAGGCCAAGTTTCAGCAGCGCCGCAGTTGGCTGGGGGTTGTGGGCAGGGGTGTTTGCTTGCTTCATAGCGCTAGTATAGGTGGTTCTGCCGTGAGTGTCAATATTGCTTTGACGCTTTTATACGTACCCTGACCCCTGTTAGCCAAAAAATATTACACATAATTATTGACATATAATACAAGCCGTGCTACTATACATGCATGAGTTACGGCAGGCACGGTAACCCGCGCCACGTAGCTCGCACGTTAACAGCTTTTCTTTCACCACAGTTTACGCGGCTACTAGCACTGCAGCTAGTTAGGTGCGTGGGCAGGACGAAGAACTATAGGGTTCGTATGGATGAGCGGCTGATAGCTGCTACGTCATCTTATCCACTCCTACGTCGTGCACATACACCTAACTAGGCTTGTTGTCGCTCCACACAATGTGGGGCCTTGTTCTAGTAGGGGAAAGTAGATATCATGTCTACTCAGGTTCGTAAACTTAACAACCTTCTCGGTGTTGCTAATTTCAAAATTTTAGATGGGACTTTCGTCGCTTTGGCAGCGTATGCTGCCAAAGCAGACGGAAGTCTCGAAAAGAATTTTGGCACCCTAGCGGGTGCTTTGAACTCGGACATTCCAGAGGAAGGATTGGAGTTCATCGCTCCAATTCTTCCTCGGAATCTCCGCCTTAACACAGCGGAGGAGGTGTTCGAGGAAGATTTGGACTACCAAGTAGTCCAAATCCAAAAAATTAAAGAAGAGATTCTCCCGGACACAATTGTGTCCCGGCACGCCGGGACTGTAGAGTACCTACAGTCTCGGTACGGGCAGGATCTTCCTGTTTTGTCAGGTAATTTAGAGCCAGAGGAGGTGAAAGGAAAATTTATTATAGGCACGCTTCCGCCGCATCTTGCAGCGGAAGCAAAGGGATACATCCCTGTCCGGATCGAAAATTTCGACTATAGTCGAGATGGGGATCTAAGTGGGGAAGAGCTGCGCGAGCGGCTCGTCATTGATGATCCCGTACGCGTGATCGTCAAGTAATCCCCCTAGGCTGGCACCCTGGTACAAATCTGCTACGCAGAGTATAACTGCGTGCGCGGCGTGAGCCGCCCGAACCAAACCGCTGGGTTTTTATAAACCCATGGGAGCCGTGTGAGTGCTCCCAACACACCCTGTTTGTGGCCTCATGACTGAACCAATTGGTTTACACATGAGTCTTCAAACCAAGACTCAGCACACTGTGGTGCGCCCGCAGTATAAATCAAACGCCAGGGCTTAAAGCTCACGTGCCCTGCGTGACGGTAAGTGTAAGGTTACTTATA
>CAURVP010000056.1:0-3285 GCA_963528475.1 uncultured Candidatus Saccharibacteria bacterium
GGATTATCGATTTCCCATTCTACGAGTGGGATGAGCATGCGCGCAAGCTCGACTTTGGCCACAATCCGTTTAGTATGCCAAAGGGTGGGCTCAGCACGCTGCAAGACGCCCAGTCGGATGACGAGAAGCTGGCTATCCTAGCCGACCAGTTTGATATGGTGATGAACGGCTACGAAATCTGCAGCGGCGGTGTGCGCAACCACAACCCGGCCGTGCTGTATGAAGTATTTGGATTGCTAGGCTATAGCCGGCAGTACGTAGAAGAGAAGTTTGGCGCCATGCTGCGGGCCTTTACCTACGGTGCGCCACCACACGCGGGCTGCGCCTTTGGCATCGACCGCATCCTGATGGAGCTAACCGGCGAGCACAACGTCCGCGAAACCCTCGCCTTCCCCAAAAACGGCAGCGGCGTCGACGTCATGATGGACTCACCCGCGCAGGTAGAACTCGGGCAGCTGAAGGAGTTGGGGTTGTAGTATGAATTGGTTGCTTGATGGCAGCAGTATTATGCTTGTGCTGCTGGCGGTGGCATTTGTGTTTGCAATTGTACTGCTGGTTATTATGAAATCACCGACCTTTGTACCGCGCCGTATTATTGTTGACCAGATTTTGAGTGTGGAACGGCAGTTATTTACTCATCAAATGGATGCACGGAGCTTGATACGCAACTGCTTAACGCTGCTTAACCACCAAGCCGAGGCAACAATTGCAACCAAGACATCCCAGTGGCGGCGTAAACGGCACGATATGTCAAACACCATTGCCAGTGCCAAAACCAAACTGGTGCCATATGCACGGCCACGGTCGCAGCGCCAGTTTTATGACTTGGCTACAACTACTACCTCTGCCATCGAGCAGCGCTTGCAACTGCTAGCTCAACGTGTGCACGATGCTGTGCGTATAGAGCCTGTCTTTTCCCGATTGGCAGCATTGTATCATCACGCCAGCAACCGGGTCGATTTTATACCAGATACCGACCCCAACCAAGATGACGTAGCCCATGCCAAGCAGCACATATCGCAGATTGTGGCTGAGCTTGGCCAGATAGAGCAGAAGATATCGCCAAAGGTCTTTGTGACAGATGAGTTCCGCCAGATTGCTAGCCAGTTACTGGATGAGCTTTCCCGTGCGCAGCAGGATTATAAGACACTGGGCCGCTTGCTCCAGCAGCAGCGCTACCGCGAGTATAATGACCAAGCAGGGCGGCTGCGCAGCTTTTACGACCGGTTTGATAACGACGCCTTTGAGCCACTAGCTACTGCTGGGCTGGATGATTCACCAGCCGATGCCTACACGATGGACCTACGCCGCCAAGCCTGGAATTAGCGTTATCTACCCGAAAGCCACTAGCAAAGTTTTTTTGTAAATATAGAGCGCCAGTAGCAGAGCAGCTTCGGCCGCTGGCAGGAGTGGAGTGATCGGGTGCTCACTCGGGAAAGTAACTAGGTACTCCTGTTCTACGATTTACTAACTGTTACCGTTGCTGTACTTAGAATAGTATGGAGGTGTGCTGGTGTGATAGACCGAGCAAGCATTTCACGCGTTGCTTGAGTGTTTGTCGTTTCGTAAAAGTGGAGTGGTATGGAAAAATACGTTGGATCGATGGCAAATACCTTCGCCATGTGTGCGATTGCGTGATGTTGCTGGTGTACCGGGAAAGTGCGAAGTGTATTTTCTACTAACGTGGCAAGCGATGGTGATACGTTCTTTTTGACAGTAAATTGCTGCGCTACCGCATTGCCATCGTAGTAGGCAGTAAATGTGCCATTTTTAGCTGGGTAGATGGCCAGATCTTGTAGCCCATCTCGGGCAATATCCAGCAAAGCTGGGTAGAAACAAAAGAAAGCGCGTGTTGCGTCGTCGCTTGCGTCTGGTACTTCGATGCTGAGCGTGATATTGTCAAATACGTGTGGCGACTCAGTTATGCTCAGCGGGCTTGGGGGTATGATGGTGGACGTCTGCATTGCGCCGTTGATGTATTTTGCTAATGCAGTGAGCTGTATATCAAGTGCGGGCTGGTCAACTACTATGGTTGCTTGCATTTCTGCTTCAATATGCCCAAGTACTCGCTGGGTGGCCGCAGAACTTAATGGTTTGGTCTCTTTTAGTGCTGTTTCAAATAGTTGTTTACTATGGGCAGTGTAGACCTCCAGCTCAAAAAATATCGTAGATTCAATTGTTTGCCCGTGTACATTGCCGACAAATGCTCGGCACAAACCATGATTTTCGAGAAGTGCTAAGAATCGCTGTAAAACTAAGTGCTCATACACGTGGCACACATCATGATCAAACGGTAGATCATAGAACGAATAGAGACGAGTAATCATAACACTATAGCTAATATATCACTGATGACAGGGATAGAACCATCTCCCTCATCATAATAATGAGAAGGGAGATGGCTGTGAACAGCCTAGAAGCTCTTGTAGGGAGGTCTGCTGTTCGTGTTACCACCACGTCCTATCCGCGGTGCGCTCGCTCTTGGCGGCGTATCCTTCGGCTTAGGAGCACCAGTGTATGTCGTTCGTGGTGACCTACTGCTGCCACTTGTGTAGCGCTGCTGTCCCGATTGAGACAGCGAATCGTGGTGGTTCTTTCTGTTCATACCCTTCTGAGGGCGACCAGTTGCCATATCTTCTCCTCGAAGATAGCTGCAGGGCAGGATGCCACTGCATAACGAAACCGCATATGCGGCTAGAGCAATCAGGCTTGATGGCTCCAAGAACGATGATATATATATATATTGATTATTTGTCAAGAAAATGTAAAATTACCCCACCAGATACCTGACCACGCCACGCCATCGCAGCCGCTACCACAACACAACCCCGTGCCGTATACTAGTGATATGGACACAGCACAATTCCAAGCTATGATATGGCACAAAGCCAAGCAGCTCTACCGCCCCATGCCGTGGCGCAGCCAGCCGACGCTGTACTATGTGCTGGTGAGCGAGCTCATGCTGCAGCAGACGCAGGTAGCGCGGGTGCTGCCTAAGTTTGCCGAGTTTACTGCGCAGTTCCCGACCATCGAGGCCTTGGCGGCCGCTCAGCTGCCAGCGGTGCTGCAGGCATGGCAGGGCTTGGGGTATAATCGCCGGGCCAAGTACCTCCACAGCGCGGCGCAGGCGATTGCTGCTGGCGCGCCTACCACCACGCAGGCCGACCTTGTGGCGTTGCCTGGCATTGGCGCTAACACGGCTGGGGCGATTATGAATTACGTGCATCAAATCCCAACCGCCTTTGTAGAGACCAATATCCGCACGGTGTATTTTAATCACTTTTT
>CAURVP010000057.1:0-3274 GCA_963528475.1 uncultured Candidatus Saccharibacteria bacterium
TTCTTCCAATATGCCCCTGCGCAAAGGCCTGTAAATGGAAAAATCCGCTATTTTTTCCATTGAGGGACACTCGATGGCCTCGGCTGACGCATCACAACCTGCAAAGTATCGCACTCTCAAGAGCATTTTTCGTGAACGCGGACAAGCTGCCGCGAGCGCTGAACTCGCCCGGCGCCTCGAAGGCTACTCCACTTACACTGCGGACTTTATGGTGGGCGATCATCAGAGCTCTTCTACGTTGCTACCACTGACATCGTTGATGCCAGCAACGCATCCTACAACGCGAACGTGACATTGACGCTCTTCTGCGTGTGCTCCCCTGTTAGACTTCCAAATTATTTTTGTGGTATTAAATCAGCAATCTCACGCTCGATATCGTCAAGAGTTTGGCGCAATTCTTCCTGAATATCCGCAGGGTTTATGTAACTAGGATAGATAATTTCTTGCGCAGCCAATCCGTCAAGCACCCAGTGTAACCGACGTGCCAGTTGTGCGCGACGTGCTTTATCAAGGACGCGATGCACGTCCAAAGCTTCGAGCGAAGCCTCACAGACCTTAGCGATTTCTTGCCCTTCCTCTAGGCGACCTGTTGGTCGAGCACGTTCAAGACGGCCCAACTCCGCATATGCAACGATCTCCCGTTTACGCATAGCATCAAGCGGAAGAAGCTGTTCACAGGCTTGCTCCACACGCTGCCGTACCGTAAGTTTTTCATCTTGGGCAATAGCTGAAATACGATTTCCGATTTGTCGCGTCAGGTAGCTTGAGACGTAACGCAGAAGCTCATCATGCACAGGGAAATAGTGCCGGATTGATCCAGCTGAATACCCAGAATAGTCGGCGACAGCTCGAACACTGGCGTTCATCAGACCATCACGAGCAATGAGTTCAAAGGTAGCTTGCGCAATGTCATCTCGACGCTGCTGATGATCAACATTTTTCGGCACATGTCTATCTTACGTCTTCCGTCTAAACTGTATGCTAATTTTAATAACACAGTCGTACTAAAACCATCATTCCGCTCTTAGGAGGTTGCTCTTGTTTTTCATGACACTTCTCAGTTTGGCTCTTCTTGATTCCCTTAGCACAGGAACACTAGTTATACCGCTTATTTTTCTGGCGCAACCACGATTTCAGGTACGCACACTAGCCCTTTATTGCTTCACGTTAGGGCTGTTCTACACGGCACTCGGCACCCTTCTTCTACTTGGTGTAGAAGCTATCACTTGGAACCATCCTATCTTTTCGTCCCAAGGACGCTACTGGATTCAGCTGATTCTGGGGGCTATCCTCTTCGCATACGGTGTCCTCTCACCCAGCCCTGACAGCCGCGCCAGCGAAATAAAATGGCGCACCCGTCTCGAAAAAGTCACCAATCCGCGCGCAGCAATCTTTATCGCGCTTCTCGCTGGGGTTCTCGAAGCTGCAACTATGCTCCCTTACCTTGCCGCCATCAGCATGCTTAACACCTGGGATTCCACTATTATCACTAAGCTCATAGTGCTGATGGGTTATTGCCTCATAATGTTCATCCCTGCTGTTACCCTCTTGGTAATACGCCGTCTTGCTTCATCATGGATCACACCTAAGCTTGACCATTTTGTTAGCTTAGCAACCCGTAACGCCGATGGAGCCATACTCTGGATAGCTGCAATTATCGGTTTTCTCATGGCAAGGCAGGCGTATACAGAGATTTTTTGACCTCCGCCCATATATTTCTAGGAGCTATCGTGTAAACCGCCGGCACTGCTGCCGTCATAAATTACCCAGACTAACCGCATATCGGGCCACAAGCCCTACCCCCGAGTAAGTTATGTCAGCCGGTGTGCATCCGGGTGAATATTAACGTGAATAGCGGCAGGAATAATATGCGCGCATATATGCGACGCGGACGGGGCCGGGTCGCCGTCAACCTCCACAGGCTGAGGCTCGTCCAGCATCTCAAGCTCAACCTTGTGCCCCACAAAATGGCGGATCATCGGCATTTCTACACGCGGTGCCCCCAGCAGGGTACGGCGCATAACCTTTGCGGTGAGCAGCCCCCACTCCAGCACCGTGCGCGGGGACGCCACAATCACCTCAAGGTTACCGTCGTCCAAATCGGTCATATCGGTCAGCTGCAGCCCACCCTGAAGCCGCCCGCAGTTAGCGATCAGTACCGACCGCACGCGGGTTTCAATCACTGGCTCATCATCCATTTTTAGCCGCACCATATGCGAATGTCCCATCATATGCCGCAGCCCCGTGCGCACATAGGCGAGCCACCCAATACGAGCTTTAAGCTCCTCAGTGGTATCGTTCATCACCAGCGCATCAAACCCGGCACCACTCATAACAAAGAACGTATGTTCGGTTTTTTCGTCGCTGCCGGGGTCGGTCACCATCCTAATAGCATCTACCGGCTGCTGCACCCCGTTAAGCGCAATATTGACGCAGGAGGCGACATCACCCACCGGCAGGTACAGGTTGCGGGCGAGCAAGTTACCGGTACCCAACGGGATAATACCAAGAGTCGCCTGCGACCCCTGTAACGCCGTGGCTACGGCACGAACCGTCCCGTCTCCGCCAACGGCGATCACGGTATCCGCGCCTTCAGCCAGTACCTCACGGGCGGCTTCCCCACCGGGCTCATCAATGCGGGTAGTGCGGGTAATAGGTGCGGGCCAGCCGTTCGCTCTAATGGTGCGTTCAATAATGCCAACAGCGGCGGTAGCCCCGCCTTTACTTGGGTTGTACACCACGCCCACGCGACGCATATCGCCGGTGGGGATTGTTCGCCAGATACCAAGCGGGGCCACAATTTTCTGCGCATGTGAACGGGCACGCGCCACCAGCGCAGCCGTTGTTGCAGCTAAGGCTGATGCGCCAATAAGTTTAGAACGCGAAATGGGCATACTTTAAGAGTAACGCTTTTTAGGAACCTAAACGCACACTAGAAGCTGAAATAACACTGTACGGTAAAGTTAGTACTGCCCTCTTCGCAGGGTGAGTCCGCAGCACGCAATGGTAGATACATCCCTGCGTTGACTCCCGGGGCGGAGAGGGGGTGGGACGGGATGTTTTTCTATGGATTCATAGAAAACGACCCAAGCGATCCTGGTAAGTCTTATCCTTACCGATGGATCAGCTCAGGTCGTTTTCATCATCCATAACACTATCAAGCATATCCGTAATATCTTGAGTTAGTGTTACCCGCCGGGAAGGGGTTGGCGGGTCAGAGAGCCAGCCCCTTCCGCTTTATGCGGAAAGCAATAGTAGATGTACCCCATGCTAG
>CAURVP010000058.1:0-3186 GCA_963528475.1 uncultured Candidatus Saccharibacteria bacterium
ACCAGTAGTATGTGTATAGACAAACGCCCTTGATTTAGGGCGTTTTTTATCTGTTCATATACTACTGGCTGCGGTCATTTGTGCCACGATTTGTGCCAAGGCCGATCCATCGCGGGTTCGAGCCGCTGCCATTCGACCTCCCCATCACGGCTACGCTGTTGCAGGCCGTGCAGCATCGCGGCCAGCGGAAGATCCCCATTGTCGAGCAAGGTCGACTTCAGATTGGCTGCTCGAACGGGGTACGCGATGTCCGGCAACCCGTACTTTGCCAGCGTCTCTGGCTTGAGATGAAGCTCTGCGAAATTTTGCATGACGCCCGTATCGATCCTTTTGCCGCTGCGCCGATTGTGGTTATCACAATACGACGAACACACAAATCAAAATAGAGTCATGGACAAATTCTAGGGCAGACCATATACTTTCCGCAATAATCAGCACAAGCATTCGCTAACCCGAACGAGCCAGCCAGGATGTCGAACGAACAGCTTGCAGAGCTAACCCAGCCACAACGCGACCGGCTCGCGTTCGTGGAGTTGCGCGTGCGCTTCATCGGGGAGATACGCCGTCAGGACTTGGTTACGCGCTTTGGCATCCAGTCCGCTGCCGCGTCCAGGGATCTGGCGCTGTACGCTATACAAGGACTTGGCCCCGGGCAACATCGACTACGACTCCAGGGCCAAGTCTTACGTCCTGGGGGCGAGCTTCATGCCCATCTTTGACTTCCCTCAGGAGCGGGTGCTGTCGTGGCTGACGCAGGGCTTTGGTGATGGTGAGCCAATGCTGCTCAAGGCCTGGGTGCTTAGCGAAACCCCTTCCAGGCTTACGCATCCTGATCTGGATGTATTGGCGAGTGTGACCCGGGCTATTCACTAGGCGTGTCCGCTTGGCATTGAGTATCACTCCATCTCCAGTGGGCGCACCGAGCGGGAGATTGTCCCGTTCGCGTTGATCGACAACGGTTTACGCTGGCATGTCCGTGCCTTTGACCGGAGGTCCAGCGAGTTCCGGGATTTCGTCATGACCCGGATCAAGCGTCCTGTGGTGCTTAAGGGACACCTAGTGGCGTCCCACGAGACGAGCGATCAAGATATCCAATGGACCCGGATTGTCGAGCTGGAGCTGGTGCCACATCCCGATCAACCTCGGTCGGAGATTACCGAGATGGATTACGGCATGCAGGGCGGCGTGCTGCGAATAAAGCTGAGGGCAGCCACCGCAGGTTATATCTTGCGCCAGTGGGGCGTGGACTGTTCTCCGGACCACAGCCTGCGCAGCCACGAGTACCGGCTTTGGCTGAAAGATCACTTGGCGCTATATGGCGTCAATAACGCTATTTTGGCACCGGGCTACCGCTCGCCTAGCCAAAACAAAGGAGAGAAATAAAGTGGCCTACGACCCAAAACGCGCGTTAGAATTGCTCCGGATCGGTTCTGGACGTGCCGATGCTATTTTCCGCGATGGTCAAGAAGATGCCATTCGTCACATCGTAGATGGCAAGGGCCGCTTGCTGGTCGTGCAAAAGACCGGGTGGGGTAAGAGCTTCGTCTACTTTATTGCGATCAAGTTGTTGCGGGAAGCCGGAGGTGGTCCGGCGTTACTTATCTCGCCGCTGCTGGCGCTGATGCGAAACCAGATTGCAGCGGCAGAGCGGATGGGGGTTCGCGCTGCCACCATCAACTCCGACAACGTGGAAGACTGGACGGATGTCGAGGGCAAACTGGGCAAGGGAGAGATCGATGTTCTCTTGATCTCGCCGGAGCGCTTGGCGAACGAGCGCTTCCGGGCGCAGGTTCTTGCCGGAATCGCTGCACAAGTTTCGATGCTGGTCATCGATGAAGCGCACTGCATTTCCGACTGGGGACACGACTTCCGTCCCCACTACCGCTTGCTGGAGCGGATCGCCAAGACACTGCCGCCAAACCTGCGCTTGCTTGCCACCACGGCGACAGCGAATAACCGCGTGATGGAGGACCTTGCTGCTGTGCTCGGTCCTAAGTTGCAGGTCTCTCGTGGCGACTTGAATCGGACCTCACTTACTCTGCAAACAATCCGCCTGCCTAGTCAGGCCGAGCGTCTTGCTTGGCTGGCGGAGCAACTGATCACGCTGCACGGGCATGGCATCATCTACACACTGACGGTTCGCGATGCCAATCAAGTTGCTCTGTGGTTGAAAGCTCAAGGCTTCAACGTGGAAGCCTATACAGGTGAAACCGGTGATCGCAGAGAGCAGCTTGAACAGGCGCTGCTAAAAAACCAAGTTAAAGCGCTGGTTGCCACAACAGCGCTAGGTATGGGTTACGACAAGCCGGATCTGGCATTTGTCATCCACTATCAAACGCCGGGATCGGTTGTCGCCTATTACCAACAGGTCGGTCGCGCAGGACGCGCACTGGAGTCTGCTTATGGAGTGCTCCTCAGCGGTGAGGAAGAGTCAGACATCACTGACTGGTTCATCCGGAGCGCCTTCCCGACACGGCAAGAAGTTGCGGATGTCCTGAGAGCGCTTGAAGGCGAGCCAAACGGGCTATCTGTTCCCGAGCTTCTAAGCCGAGTCAATCTAAGCAAAGGTCGTGTTGAAAAAACGATTGCACTGCTGTCCCTCGAAGCGCCGGCACCCATCGCCAAGCAAGGTAGCAAGTGGCAGCTCACGGCGGCTACGCTGAGTGAAGCATTCTGGGATCGAGCGGAACGCCTCACTGTGCTACGGCGAGACGAGCACCAGCAGATGCAGGACTACGTGAGCCTACCGTTTGGTGAGCACATGGGCTTTTTGATTGGCGCGCTCGACGGCGATCCAAGTGTTGTGACAGAACCAGCCTTACCGCCATTGCCTGCAACCGTGAATACCGAGCTGGTAAAAGCTGCCGTCGAATTTCTTCGTCGAACCAGCTTGCCCATCGAGCCCCGCAAAAAATGGCCCGACGGTGGAATGCCCCAGTACGGCGTCAAGGGATTCATCGCACCTGCCCATCAGGCTGAATCCGGCAAGGCGCTATGCTTCTGGGGCGATGCCGGTTGGGGTGGATTGGTTCGACAGGGCAAATACCACGACGGCTACTTTTCCGATGACCTCGTTGCTGCGTGCGTGAAGATGATTCAGGAGTGGAATCCGCAACCGAGCCCGACCTGGGTGACCTGCGTTCCTTCGCTTCGGCATCCCGAATTGGTACCGAATTTCGCGCAACG
>CAURVP010000059.1:0-3095 GCA_963528475.1 uncultured Candidatus Saccharibacteria bacterium
GCATACACAACAGGGTAGAATAATTGCCTTCTGCGCTTCATACGGTATAATAGAAAAATTATGAATCGACCTATCAAGCAGATAAAACACATCAAGCAGCAGGGTAAGCTCCTGCGGATTTTTTGGCAGGCGCTGGCAGTAGCGACGGTGGTGGTGAGTGTGAAGTTCATCCTACACCGCCTGGGGTGGGAGCCGATTGAGCAGAGCTCATTGCATAATAGCGTCATATCCAGCGTGACCTTTGTGATTGGTTTTTTGCTCTCGGCTACGATTGCAGACTACAAAGAGTCGGAGCGGATCCCAGCGGAGTTTGCGGCACTGCTGGAGGACATGTATGACGATGCGGCAGCGATTCATCAGAGCTATCCGGTGTTTGATCTCGATGGCTTTCGCCGCCAGCTGTATGCTGTAGCTCAAGGGTTTTCGGATGATGTGCGCCATTCGGCCTATGATGCTCGGCAGGACATCCGGGGCTTAACGCCGTATTTTGCCACGATGGAGCAGGGTAATGTGCCACCAAACTTCATCGTCAAACTCAAGCAGCAGCAGACGGTACTGCTCCGCCACCGCCATAGGGTAGATTACATCCAGCGGATCCGTTTTATTCCCTCGGCATCTATCTTGGCGCGCTCCATTGTGGTGGCGTTGCTTGGCCTCTTGCTTATTACCAACATCGACCCATTTGTCGCTAGCCTGACGGTCGTGGGGCTGATCAGCTTTGTCTTGGTGTATATGATCATCCTCATCCACGTCATCAGCACGCCCTTCCATAAGGCAGGCAAGACGCGCGACGACGTGAGCCTCTTCCTTATCCACGACGCAGAGGAATATCTGAGCGACCCAAGCGATGCGGCGAGTAAATAGATCACCACGATAGCGAATCTCTGTGCTTTATCAATAAAACAATAGATAACAGGGGTATTACCCATAGAATAGAGGTATACGGCTATAGTAGCTCCCTTTTCGCTAGTAGGTGGCTCGCTATTATCGCCCAACATTGCTATAATAAGACAGTACCAACACTAACCATGGAGGATCTCACATGGGACTTACCGATGATATCAAAGCCAAAGCCGATGACGCACAAGCTAAAGTCAAAGCAGCAGCCAGTGACGCAAAAGACAAAGCCGAAGAAGTAGCCGAGAAGGCCAAAGACGCTGCGCAAAACGCCGTCGATACTGTAAAAGACAAGGCAAACGACATCGAGAACAAAGCTCACGAAACCAAGGGCTACGTAGAAGGCAAGATGGATCAATAATCCTCCATCTCTTGATAGCTACGAGAGCTGCTCTGCACATTGGAGCAGCTCTTTTGGTGTGAGCACGCATTTGCGAGGCAGTACTATACATGGTACGATGAGAAAAATATAAGGAGAAATTATGCCCATCCATAGCCCCGCTGACTATCCCGCCATCATCGCGCGCCTCAAAGCCAAGCTAGCCGAAAAGGGCGTCGTGATGGGTCCAACACTCAGCGAAGCAGACATTACCGCCTTTGAGACCGCCTGCAACACGCGCCTGCCCGAGGCCTATCGACTCTTCCTCCAGCAGGTAGGCGATGGTTGCCAAGATATTCGGCAGCCCAGTGGCATCTCTATCTATGGCCTCAAACGACTGGCTGATACCGAGGTGAAAGACCTCTCGCGCAGTGTGACGATTGATGACTACTGGCTCTGGGAGGAAGAAGAGGATGAGGCACTGCTTACGAACAAAGCATTTGAGGAGCGGCTGGGTAATGAAGGTGTGCTGCTACTGGACCAAGGCTGTGGCGATACCTACCAGCTTATCACCTCTGGCAAATGGGCTGGCGAAGTGTGGAACTTCTGCGACGTAGGGGCTGGCCCGTGCTGCGAGCGCCAGGACTTCCTTGGCTGGCTGGAGCTGTGGGTCGATAGTGACTTTGACGCAGACTTCTTCAAGGATTATGTCTATCCAGGTGATACCGCACAGTAATACCCCATGCCCCATAGCATATATCTGCAGGGGGTATTAGCTACCGCCATGCCATGCTACACTAAGGAGTATGACGAAACCATTTGTACTACTGCAGTCGCGCCCCGAGGACGAGGCGTCGGATAACGAATATCAGGCATTCTTGCACTTTGGTGGCCTTGCGCCAACCGATCTTGAGCGGGTGCGTATCGAGGCAGGGCAGCGCCCCGCGCAGTCGCTTGCTGCCTATAGTGGTGTGCTGATGGGTGGTGGCCCGGCCAACTTTGCCTACACTCCGGCCGAGAAGCCTGCCGAGCAGCGCGAGTTCGAAGCCGTGATGATGCCACTGCTGCGCGAGATTATTACCCATGATGTGCCATTTCTTGGTGCCTGCCTGGGGGTTGGCGCGCTAGTGTCGGCACTGGGTGGTACGCCCAGCTTTGCGTATGGTGAGGCAATTGGTGCTGTGCCAATCACCCTCACGCCAGCAGCTAGAGATGACCCACTCCTCGCTGACGTACCTACTACCTTCGACGGCTTCGTTGGGCATAAAGAAGGAGTGCTTGAGCCACCGGCTGCTTGTACCGTCTTAGCGCGCTCGCGCAGGTGCGTGCAGATGCTGCGAGTGGGGCGCAATGTGTATGCCACGCAGTTCCATCCCGAGCTCGACCCGGAGAGCCTTGCTCTGCGTATCGATATCTACCGCCATGCTGGCTACTGTGCTCCGGACGAAGCCGATACCCTCATTGCTAACGCCCGCCAGCAAACCGTCACCGAACCAGTCAAGATTCTGCGCCAGTTTGTGCAGCGGTATCGGCAGTAGACTTACGCTCAGTTTTTTATAACCTGTATTCAATAACTCCCTTCGAGCTGTTAATAGTCGATATGGCTACTGTATTGCTAGACAAAAGCCGGCTAGTAATACACACCCTATACTTACCAGATAAAGTGACAGGGAAGAGAACATAAGGGGTCTCGATACGCTAAAGAATGCGGGCTGATTGTCAATTTCTTATGCAAAATATACCCCCTCACCCATATGGGTAGTAGGCTATAGCACAATCTTTAGGTGATAGTCATAGCAAGATATTAACTGTGTCTTGCTTGGGTATAATTCCATTAAATCAACCTATGAGTCTATATAGGGTATGGCCTATAGGGTAT
>CAURVP010000060.1:0-2946 GCA_963528475.1 uncultured Candidatus Saccharibacteria bacterium
CCGTAATATAGCGTTTTTCTGTAGCCGTATGGTCAAAAGACTGATCTACTATTGCACTAGAAGAAGACGAAAGTGCGCTTGGTGTCTTCTCCTGCAGATTGTCATAGATACCCATAATCATCTGTTGGTCTTGGCTGCGTTGGTCGTGCTTGAAGACATCAGAACCGGTGCCAAAGACAACGACATATTCATTTTCATTTTTACGATATACCGCAGGTGCTGAGGTAATCGGTTGCGTCGGCTTACCCTGATAAATCATGTAAGCCCTCCAAGTACTGGGAGCACCGCGCAGGTCGAAGCGGTACAGATTGCCAAACTGATCCCCCGCATAGGCCACATCTACAACACCATTAAAATCGGTATCAACAATGGTAGGGCTCGACAAGGCACCCGGACCATTGCTTGAAGGAACAGCAATTTTCTTAACCAGGGTTCCCGCAGCGTCGCCACTCCGTGTGGTAGATGCGGTAACAGAGGTACCAAATTCCTGCCCCATCATGTCGTAAACATAAAGCGTCGGAACACTATCGTAAGCACTAATGGCAGTATTGGGGGTAAAGGTGGTACCGGCATCATCATAAGTCCCTGGCTGATAGCCATTAGCAAGGAAAGTATATACGCGCACACCTCGTTCCAGTTTAGGTTTATCCGCTTGCCAGTCTGTTGCAACCTGTACTATTTTTGCCTGGTTGACTGTATAGCCCAAGCCATTGCTGGCTCCTTTTTCCGTTTCCCACATAGGGACTTCTTGCAGACGGGTTGACACACCCGCATCCAGTCCCGCTGGGCCTGAACCGTCACGCTTCTTGCCAGCAAGAGACAGCGCATATCCGCCACGTCCGCCTTGTCCCATGGTTCCAAAGAGTACAAATTGGCGCTCCAAGTTGCCCGTACTTGCGGTTTCGACCCATGAGAGACCACCATTGTTTAAATAGAGGTGCGGATTGGTTTTTTCATCCTTACCATAGCCGTCCTCAGCTGTAGCGGGAATAGCCTTGCCGACAGTCAGACTGTCATCGTTACTTTCCCGTTGCATTCCGGCAGGCAGATAGTTCAGCGCCAAATTATAAGGGGATTGGGTTTCGTCAGATGAACCCGTTGATTCAAAAATGTAGGTCATCCCGTCGTTAGCAGCAGTAATGACATATTTTTGTTTGCCGGCGCTATCTTTACCAAGGGATACTACCGGGCTGCCCAAGACATCACCCATTTGCCGTTGTTTGTCTGCAGCACCCGGCGTGCGTTCCCGATATTTTTTTACCAGTCTGGGAGTAATGCTGTTCGCAGTTTCCTGTATTTGTTTATCCGTTTTGTTTGGTGCACGCATGAGCCAAGGCACAAAGGCATTTGTGAATTCGTTGTCGGATTCTATGCCAAAGTCATTTTTATGCGAGGTGTCAGCGGCGGACAAATAATAAATACCACCAGCCTGACCATTATTGACGAGTATCGAGCGGTTAGGATATTCCGCAGGAACAGGATCACCATCTTTGAGGGATTTACCATCAGCGGCGAACCGGTTAAAGAGCAGCATACTGCTCCAGTTTTCGGTATTGATGGATACGCTGGCTGCAATTGCTGCAATGGAACTGCCTGATACCGTCGGTGTAGAAAGCGAACGTGTGTTGGTAGGTGTATCGGTACTGTTTGTAGCTATATTTTTCAGTATTTGGTCAAAAGCTGCTTTCAGCTCTTGCGATGCATTCGCGCCATCGCTGACTGTAAAGAAGCATTGTTCGCCGGCCGGACACGCGCCCGCATCACGCAGATAGCGCCATCCTCTCTTTGACATCCCTTCCTTGAAACCGATGGTATAAGTGTAGATATTTTGCTGCGATTTGCTGCCGTCTGGCTGGATTTCGTCCCAACTGCCTCCTTCCTTATCTACCCCGTCTGCTGCGGTCCATAAATCCGCTTTGGCGAGAATATGACTGAACAGACCGATACCCATCTTGGTGCCATCCTCAACCGGATCATACGAACCGAAAGAGCGATAGCCGTGAGTTTCACCATTCGGATAGGTATGCATAAACCACAGGTTGCCGACATCCCAGTCACCTGGAGTGTTGGTCTTGATTTCCCTGAAGGTACCATAATATCGCGTCTCCCACGGCAGGAAACCGGTTCTGTTGGCATAGACTTGCTCGTCGCTTGAGCCCGGAATTTCATCCACGTTGGCATCCCCGTCAGAGAGAACGATGATATAGCTTTTTTGGCAACGATATTCAGTAGAGTATGCGGTTTTGCGTGCTGCCCGGACATAGCGGTCGGTCGTCGGCGTATCAAGGAAGGGCGAGAGAGAATTGACAAAGCGGCGCAAATACGCCGTATCATCGGTGAAATCCATCGGCGTAGGAACATTAACCGTTTTCCAGCCATAATAATTATTATGACGCGTGCTGATATTACGACCACCACCAACCGCGTATGAATCGGGATACCAGCGCCATTCTGTCCCCCAAAGTGAATAGATACTCCAGTTTATCTTGTCCTTGCCACCATAGTCATTTAGCAATTGATGAATGGCGTCAATGACAATCCCGATTCGGGTTTGTTCCCTGAAAGCATAATTTTGCATTAGCCCGCTACCGCTAACTGCGGTGTACCAAAGCAGATAACAATTCGGATTGCTTCTCCAGTGTATTCTGTTACCCGCGTTAAAGGTACAACTGCTGGCGTGCGCCCAGTTATTGTATAAGCCTGTTGTTGCACCTACGGCAGCCTGCATACTGCCCGAGTCATCCACCAGCAGCATGACGTTCGGCGGCACACCTGCCTTGCTTGTGGTTTTTTCATTATAGAGTTGCGGCGGACGCGGAAGGAAGGGGGAGGTCTTGACGGTCGGAGCTGCCGGCGGGGTCGGGGTTGGCGCGCCCTGTGCCATTGCGAGGTGCTGGCAAGCGAAACCAACCACGGTGGTCAGAAAGAGCGGTCGGAACGATATTC
>CAURVP010000061.1:0-2818 GCA_963528475.1 uncultured Candidatus Saccharibacteria bacterium
GGGGTGCCGGGGCTGATTACCAGCCAGATGTTGGCGCCAGGTGCGGTGTTTGTAGATGCAGGTACTGCTAGCGAGGACGGCGTTATAAAGGGTGACGGCGCAGCAGATGTGCGCGAGCGCAGCGACCTAACCATAACACCAGTGCGTGGTGGCGTTGGGCCACTCACAGTTGCTGCACTGTTCGATAATGTCATAACTGCTGCACGCCAGTCTACAGAAGCGCGCCGCCGTGTCGTGACGCTATAATATGTATATTACCAGGGGTAGACCTGGTAATGTTGCGTGGTTGCTCGTGTAGGTATCTACGAGTGCAGTAAGTGAATAAATTCGATAATCAGCCACACAATAACGGCAGCAACCAGGGCTCCGCCAATCGTTAGCTTTGTGCGGCGCTTATTATCGTGCCACCACTGGGCGGGGCGGGAACGCACGACGGCATTCACTTTGATAGTGCGCGGCCGTGCCTGGCGAGCATCGCTGCCGGTATATGGTTTATTGCGTTTTTTCTTCTGTTTTGCCATTGGTATTAGTATATCATATAACCAAATCCCCGGCAGACTCCAAAGTGGCGGGCAGTGGTGGCGTGGCGCGCGGGAATGTGCAGGAACGGTTGGATAGTTGGCGCCATTCACATATCGTAGGTTGATTCTGTGTATGTAATAGGGGGACCAGCCAATGCCAGCCACGTTAGAGTTTGCGAATTGGTGGGGTATGGTGAGGTGCGTGTCATTGGCGTTACTAGCGGAGTGGTCAATGGCAGTCATTTGTTCCGCACTGTCAATGTACCATAAAGTAATTAAAAAGTCAATACTTTTCGTACATAATACACTTTTTAGTGATAAGTGATGGGTGCTACATATAGTTGCTAGGCGCTCGCCATAGTATGGTATAATAGGCACAGAATTCTAGAACACCGTATGATGAAAAAACTTTTTACTCAGTATAAAAAGCGCCTATGGCCCCGCCGCCCGGTTATTGCTGGCCGCACACTGACCCCTCAGCAAGCCAAGCAGAGCTGGCATTTAACAGCCGAGGATGTTGTGGTTGATATGGTTAATACCACGCTCAATAGTGCCGAGCGTCTGTTTTTGTTCGTGAGTGTGGTTGAGGATGAGCCACTTGCCGAAATGCGGTTGGTAATTAAAAATCATCTGCACACACTCGATGATATTACCGAAACAATTGCCGGCGAGGTAGAGAGCCGTATTTTGCCAAAGGCTCAGACCCTTTTTGCCCAGGCGAGTCATGATTTTGCCCAGGCGGGTTTGCCAGGGATTGCCTATGTGGAGATTCAAACAGAGCAGGCGACAGGGGCGTGGTTTTCGCGTATTGTATGGCAGAATGACCCGGGTGCAATGCTCCCCAAGCACCAAGTGCTACACAAGTGGCTGGCAATTATAAAAGCAGAGCTGCCACACCACGCTACCGACAGTGACCAGCCGTTTTCGTGGTATCCAAACGCGGCTATACCTCCATCTAAAAACAGTGAGCAGATTTTGCGTACACCCCAGGCTCAGCACCAGGTCACAGGGTAGGCTATACCGGTAGACGGCGGTGCGCTAAGCTAGGTATATTTATGGTATGATTAGCTCATGATCATTAAACGCCCGACATCAGAACTAGCTACTCAAGAATTAACGCCAGATATCTTCTTGGCTGGCCCTATTTCGGGCGCAGAAAACTGGCAAGAGAAAGCCGAGCAGCTACTCGAAAGCATTGAACAAACAGAAGACTCTAAAGAGGGGCTGGTTATCGCCAATCCGCGGCGCGCAGAGTGGATTCCGCGTGTTGGTGATATTGCCAAGGAGAAAATCACCTGGGAGCATCGGAACTTAAAGCTTGCTCGTGTTGTGATGTTCTACTTTGTTAAAGGGCCTGGCATCATTACACCGCTTGAGCTTGGCAAGGAGCTTGGGCGCGGCTCGTCTATTGTGCTTGGTATTGACGAGAGCTTTGACCGACCATTTGATATTGAGATGCAGGCGCACCTGGAGCAGCCAGAGCTGCCAATCTACCATACGCTTGACGAGACAGTTGTGGCTGCAGCCGCATTAGCACGGCAGATTCGTACAGAGGCAAAAACTGATTAGACGCGAAGCGGGAGCTTTACAGATACGTTGGTTTTTGGTACGATAGAGTAGTTGTTTATACATGGCCTCATCGTCTAACGGTCAGGACACCAGGTTTTCATCCTGGCAATCGGGGTTCGATTCCCCGTGAGGTCACCATCAAAGGATTTATCATCCATTCGGATACGAAACAGCTCGTTTACCTCTGGTAGCGGGCTGTTTTTGTGAGTTCCAAACTTTATTTCATCATAGGTGGGGATTTTGTTGAAGATGGCGGCGAAAAAGGCGGCTTTTCGCAAGGGATTACAGAGGTCAAGTAGTAGCTCAGGGAGGTGTTCCAAAATATATTTGGCGTATTGCAAGACTTGGTCGAATTCGGCTTGTAAATTGGGCTGATTGGCGATTTCTTTGTCTAGTTTTGCTAGCTCATTTTCGGCGCTAATAATATCCTCTTCCAAGTACGTAAGCGCCATTTCGCTCGTGACAACGCACGGTCGCCCGAATCTGGTTTTGCAGGCTCTGGCGGTACTCTAGGCGCTGTTGGTTGGCTTTTAGTTGCTTTGCTTGGCGCTCGCGCCACAGTTCGGCAATAGCAGCGATAATATCGTCAATGTATTCTGGCTTGATAGTAATAGCCCTCACAAAGTCTTCTATCGTCTTATCAAATTCAGCCTTAGGCACACGGAAATAATGCCCATTGCGACTACAATGATACGCCGGATAATACGCGCCCATCTTGCCACGCGAAG
>CAURVP010000062.1:0-2654 GCA_963528475.1 uncultured Candidatus Saccharibacteria bacterium
CTTATACTGTTGGGCAGAGACTGTCATACCTGTGGGGGATGCGCACTGTAGCCGCTTCCAAGCTCAAGGCTGCCGCCATGGCCATAGAGAATGCCATGACGGAGCTGTCGGTACTGCGGCATGCCGTTCTAAACAAGACCATGACGCGCTCCATTGCCCTGCAAAAGGCTTTCAATGTGGTGCTTAAACTCAACCCTTGGGGAGCAGTACTTGGGGCAATAACGCTTGTCTTAGGGGCATTGTGGCTTTTTAACCGTCGAACAGATGCTGCCGCGCGAGCACAAAAAAGGATTAACGAGGTAAAACGTCAGGCCATCGAACGGGCGGCAGAAGAGAAAACCAAGATAGACCTGCTCGTGGCTGCCGCACGCGACGAGAAACGCTCGATGGACGAGCGGCGGAAGGCCGTAGCCGAGCTGAACCGCATCATACCCAACTATAACGCACAGTTGGACGAGACTACGGGCAAGTATCGCGAGAACAAGAAAGCCCTGGACGATTATCTTAAGTCGCTGGTGCACAAATACGAGATTGAGGGAGCTAAAGACATGCTAGCCAAATTAGCCAAGGAGGCATGGCTGGCCAAGGAAGAACTGAAAAAGGCCAACGCCGAACTCAATGGCGCACAAACGGCCCAGGGCGGCAGCACTTATACAACATCTTGGGGAGCAGTGGGGAACACCAAACAGGATGTGGTGGATCGTGCACGTTCCAAGGTGTCGGGCGCGCAGGCCAAATACAACGCGGCCGAATCCGAAAAGCAGGCCTTTCTCAAGAGCTATGGACAAGACCTTGCCAGCGATGCCGTGGCGGGGGCGAAGGCCGAAGGCGCACAAGGCGCAAAAGACACTGTGGGAGCTGCACTGGACAACATCAAGGCCAAGATTGAACGCCTTAAGGCCGAACGCCTTACGCTCAAGGGGGGCGTCACATCGGGGCTGAAAAGAATAGACAGACAGATTGCCGCATTGGAAAGGCGTAAGGCTAGCCTTGAGGGAAACGGCACACGAAGCACTGTCCATAAGACACATGGGGTAGATAAGGCGCAGAAGGGCGGTTTTGATAACAGTCGGCAACAGGACTTGGCAAAAGAAGACGCTGCATACAACGAGAGTGGCAATGTGTTGAAAAAAGCTTTGGTAGACAAGAAGAAGAGTCAAGAAGAGTATAATGTGGCGATGCAGATGCTCGAGGTGGCGCATGCCGCGAACGTACTGAACATTGAACGCGAGTACACCCGAAAGGCGCAGCAGCTGCACATCGCTGATGCCAACGAGCGGCAGCGCATCATCCTGGCGCAGCAGGCCAACGAGCAAAAGGCCAACCAAGCGTTCCAAGATAAGTCGATGGTAACACAACAACAATACTTCGACGCGCTGAAAACCCTGCAAGACCAGGGTATGACCGACGAGCAGAAACGTGAGGCCGACCACGTCCTGCAACTCTCCTCACTCGAAGCCTTCTACAAGGCACGCCTGGCACAGGCGCGCCAATACGGCGAGGACGAAAAGGCCCTGACCGAGGCTTACGAGCGTGCTAAGGCCGAAATTATACGCAAGTATGAACAACAGGCCGAAGAAGAACGTTTCCAAACGCGTGTGCGTGCTGGGCTGGTGTCGCAAAAGGAGATATTCGAGCGCGAGCTGGCGCAGCTCAAGGAAAAGCTGGCACGAGAAGGAGCTACCGAAGAAGAGCAACAGCGGGCCGTGGCCAATATGACCCGACAGTTCGAAGAAGACAAGCTGCGACTGCGCCAGCAATACGGCATCGCCACACAACAGGAGCAGTTTGATGCTGAGCTGGCGCAGCTCAAGCAGCACCTTGATGCCAAAATGATAACAGAGGAGGAGTACGAGCAGGCTGTGGCGCAGATGAAGATGGATAAGTGGAAGCAATCGTTCGACTATTACAGCAACCTCTTCGGCACGGCCATCAAGCAACTTCAAGATGCCGAAATGGCCAATATAGACGCCAAGTACGATGCAGAAATAGAGGCGGCGCAGGGTAATGCCGAGCAGGTGGAAAAGCTGGAAAAGCAAAAGGCCAACGAAAAGCTGAATATACAGAAGAAGTACGCCGATGTGAACTTCGCCATACAGGCTTCGCAGATTATAGTCAACACGGCAGTTTCTGTAATGAAGGCGTTCAGTGAACTTGGCCCCATCGGCGGTGCCATAGCTGGCGCACTCATGTCCGTTGCCGGAACGGCACAACTGGCCGTGGCGAATGCCGAGCGGCAGAAGGTGAAGAAGATGACGCTGCAAGGTGCGTCGTCTGGCTCGTCCGCAACTGGCGCACGCGTGGCCACCGGTCTAGAAAGCGGTGGCAGTATCGATGTTGAGCGCGAACAAGATGGCAGACTTTTTAAAGCGAAGTTCGAACCCGACCGCCGTGGCTACGTGGACCGCCCCACAGTGTTGGTGGGTGAAGGCCCCACGGGTCACAGCAAGGAATGGGTGGCGAGCAATGCTGCGCTAGAAAACCCCACCGTGGCACCGCTCATCGACGTTATCGACAAGGCACAGCGCGTGGGCGACATACGCACGCTCGACCTTCGCAAGGTTATGATGCAGCGCGGACTGGCTAGCGGCGGATTTGTCTCGCAGCCGACAGCGAATGGCGCACGCCCATCAGCCGCCACCGCACCCATAATA
>CAURVP010000063.1:0-2632 GCA_963528475.1 uncultured Candidatus Saccharibacteria bacterium
CGAGCATATATAACGATTCCTTCTTTAACTCTTGGTTATGTCAATATCTTAGGCCATTCTACCTTGTTTTACAAAGACTGTCAATCACTTACGGCCGGTATCGCTACAGAACCGCTATTGTGGTGCTTGGTGCTGGTAACGAGCCAGTGCAGCCCGGGCGGCTTGCTGCTGGCCAATTTGCTTACTGGGGCCACTCCCCTTGCCCATCAATGTATCGCCCACAAACACACCGACGGTAAACACTTTATCGTGGTCTGGGCCAACTTCACCGAGCACCTTATACTGCGGTGTAAAGCCATCAACACGCTGACTGACCTCCTGTAAATGCGACTTCGGGTCACGCCAGCTCCCTTCTGCAAGAATCTGTTCAAGCTTACAAAGAATATGCGCCGCGATAAAATCTGCCGCCGCCTGGTAGCCCTTCTCGAGGTAAATTGCCCCAATCACAGCCTCGAAGGCATTAGCTAGGATCTGCTGGCGTGCACGCTCGCTCCCATGGCGTTCACCACGGCTCATACGCACCAATGGTTCATAACCAAGCTTATCACCAGCTGCACCAATACTTTCAGTCCGCACCAGAGCAGCCCGCCAGCTCGTGAGAATCCCCTCTGGCTCATTATAATTACGGTACAAAAAGTCTGTAACGACCAGCTCTAGGACGGCATCGCCAAGGAACTCAAGCCGCTCGTTATGCTCGCTAACGCTTTTTTTATGCTCGTTCACGTAGCTGCGGTGGGTTAACGCTGTAATCAGCGTATCGATATTGCGAAAGCTAAAGCCAAGTTTTTGCTGAGCAAACTCCTGGTACGGCGCTGTATGCATGCCACTCATTCTATAATTTCTCCTGACGAATTCGCTTCATTGCAAGCAGCATGAGCTTGCCAATATCTTCATACTCTATCACATCCAGGGCTTCGTGGAAGCTAAACCAGCGGATGTCGTTCATCCACTCTTCCTTTTCGATGGCGTTCGTATCACCACGCGCGCGTACCAAGTAAATTTGGGTTGTCATAAGCACCAATTTATCAATCCGGCGGTAGCGAAAGTGTATTTTACCAAGCCAGTGCAGGACCTCAACATCCTTAAGCCCAGCTTCCTCGCCAATTTCGCGCTTAGCCGTTACTTGGGCAGTCTCGCCTTCTTCTATGTGACCCTTGGGAATTGTCCAGCGATCTTTGGCATCCTGAATCAGTAGAATCTCGACAGCACCCTGCTGGTTACGCCGAAACACAATACCACCAGCGGTTGGCTCACGCACAATCTCTTGGATTGAGGGCTTCTTTTTAAAATATTTTTTGAACCTATCAAACTTGGGTGTTGCGCTCATCTGCCTGACTCTCACCAAGCATCCTATAAGCAGTGCCAAGTACACCGTTTATAAACTTGCTTGAATTATCAGAACCAAACGACTTTGCAAGCTCAACTGCTTCGTTAATGGCCACACGGGCTGGTACATCGTTGCTACAATACACAAGCTCATACAAACCCATACGCAAAATAGTACGGTCAATTCGGGCGATCTGCTCGATTGGCCAGTCCGGTGCTAGCGGCTGCAAGCGAGCATCAAGGTCAGCAATCGCTGCCGTTACGCCATTCACCAAGTTATATACAAATTCAGTGTCGCCTATTTCGTTCTTATAGCGCTCTAGATTACGGACGGTCACCGCAGCGAGTGGCTGCCGCGACTCGTCTGACTGACGGAACTCGTCTTCGTACAAAGTTTGTAGAGCGACAATCCTGCCTAAATGACGATTCGAGGCCATGTCGTTTACGTTCTTTCTTTTATTTATTATTTAATGGAACAAGCTAGCGGGTAACCCGAGCTAGGCTTGTTTTTTACCAGATGCACGCTTTGTGGTATACACCTTAACTGGTGATTTGCTATTAACCATGCGTGCGAGCTTAAGCCGCAAGTGACTACGGCGCAAACCCGTCTTTCGTGGACTGCTCTGTTTCTTTGGCTGTGCCATACCAGACTCTCCTTTTACTACATAAACTAAAACTTGCTTTCAACTATAGCGTACTTTCCCTAAATACTCAAGTAAAATTTGACCAGCCTAGACAAAACTGGTAAAACTATTGACTTTGCAATAGGCTTATGCTACTATGCAGGCATGAAACCTGAAAACCAGCTGAAAGCAAACCAACGACACGAACAGACCACCACTCCCGCCAAACGACGCCTCCAGAAGCTCGGCATTGGCGTAGCCGCCAGTAGCCTTGTACTCGGCACAGCCATGCACATGGCATACGCCAGCAACAAAGAGCAGCCGTCCTACGCAGGCGACATTGCCTCTATTAGCGATATCCAGATTGAAAACGGCGCCCGACTACGCCAAGATCCCAAGATTAATGACGACCGTGCCCAGGGTACCAGCAACTTGCTCAGCCAGATAGACTTTGGTCGCGACCTACCGCGTCAGTATAAAATTCCGGTTGAGCTTGACCCAAGTGATACTGTCTACGTTCACGTTACTGCTGAGGGCGATGACTGGGTTGGCCTGCCAGCTGAAACATTAGCTAAAACACTCCCCGGTAGTGCCGACGCCCTCCGTAAAGACAACGATGGCATTGTGTGGGTTAACCACCAAAAAGTGTCGTACCAACCAGCCCACAAATAATACACCTTGCC
>CAURVP010000064.1:0-2606 GCA_963528475.1 uncultured Candidatus Saccharibacteria bacterium
AGGCAGGCCTTGTTTGGCCAATTCGGTCAAGAAATGCCCCTGGAAATCATAGGCTGCTGCCTTGGTTAAGAGCTGATGGGTCAGACGCAGGCAATAATCTGCCAGGTCCAAGCCACCCTGCTGAGTCAGGTCTCCCTTGAGACGGGTCTGCAGGGCCACAAAGGCCATAGGGTCGCCCATCACTAGCTGGCGATACCAGCCGTTCCAGGTCTTGATAGCCTGCTCAAACTGGGTCGCCTCATAGTCGCTCGTCCAGCGGGCCACCGTGTCCTCTCTGAAGCCCGCCAGAATCTGGGCGTGAACAGGCAAGACGCCGTGAGCCTCCCAGTCCGCTGCCTGGGCTTGGCGGTCTGGTGCCTCAAGATGAAGGACTTGAACCCGTGACAAAATAGTCGGCAGGAGCAAGTTAGCACTTGGACTCCAGAGGAAGAGATAGACATTGTCCACCGGCTCCTCCAAGACGGTCAAGAGGGCATTGGCCGAAGAGGCATTGAGGCGCTCGGCCTGCTCAATAATAGCAAACTTACCCCGCCCTTCTAGCGGACTCTGGCCCAACCATTCCTTGAGCTCGCGGACCTGGTCGACCTTGAGGGTCTGGCCTTGAGCCTCTAAGTAATAGACATCGGCATACTGGTTATCGGCAATCCGTTGGCGGATGGTCGTTGGGTCGCCAGCGCTATCCCTAGAGAAATAATCTTGGGCTAGGGCCGTTATGACGGCTCGCTTGCTAATTATGTCCCCACCTGTCAGCAGGTAGGCATGAGCTAGGTGGCCTTCCTGAACCTGCTGGGCAAAATAAGCCTTGAGGGCTTCGACGCTATAGGTAGCCATACCAGTCGCCGCCTAGAATTGGTGGAAGCTTTCGATTGGCAAGACGAAGACGGTTGCGCCCCCTACTTCAACTTTAACAGGCAGGTTGACAGCTGAGTCTAGCCCCATATCCAAATGGAGCGGAGCGCTGACATATTGCTCACGCGCCTTAGAACATTGGTCAATAATTTTCAAGACTTCCTCAATCCGTTCTTCCTCAATCCCAATCATAAAGGTGGTATTGCCGGCCCGTAAGAAACTACCGGTGGTAGATAACTTGGTGGCACGGACATTGGCATCATAGAAAGCGCGGCTCAATTCGTTTTGGTCTTGATCTTGAACAATGGCAATAATTAATTTCATCATGATACTCCTTCTCCTCTCTGTCTCTAGAGGGCATGTTGATGTAGAACGTCAATACAAGCAGCCACAACCTGGTCTAGTGGCGCCTGGCCGTCAATAACCTTAATACGCTCTGGCGAGGCTTGGGCCAAATCTAGAAAGGCCTGGCGGACCCGGTTATGGAAGTCCAAGGATTCTTGGTCTAGGCGGTCATACTGGCGCTGACCGCGGGCCTGATGAATGCGGGCTAAACCCACCTCAGCCGGCACATCGATTAAGAGGGTCAGAGCCGGCAGCTGGTCTTCTACCGCAAATTGGTTAATGGACCAGATTAGATCCACTGGAATGTCGCGAGCCATCCCTTGGTAAGCCAAGGACGAATCCACGAAGCGGTCACAGAGGACGATTTTACCTTGACGCAAGGCTGGTAGAATCACTTCGACCAAGTGTTGACGGCGGGCTGCCGCAAACAAGAGGGCCTCTGTCCGCGGGTCCATGGCGGTGTGGTCCACGTCTAAAATGACCCGTCTAATTTCTTCCGCGATGGGCACGCCCCCCGGCTCACGAGTGGTCAGGACTTGATGGCCCTGGCCCTCTAAATAGGCGGTCAACTCCGCAATCACACTGCTCTTGCCGGCCCCATCAGGACCTTCAAGGGTTATAAACTTTCCTGGAAACATGCCTTCTCCTCACTTTGTCTTTCCACTATAATTCACGTCGCCCTTCAATGGCCCGGAAGAGGGTCATCTCATCGGCGTATTCAATGTCACTGCCTACCGCCAAACCATGAGCTAGGCGGGTCACCTTAATGCCCGCTGGTTTTAGCAAGCGGGCTAAGTACATAGCGGTCGCTTCTCCTTCAGCCGTGGCATTGGTGGCCACAATGACTTCTTCAATCTCAGTCTCCTGCAAACGACGCAGGAGCGAGGGAATATTCAAATCTTCTGGCCCTGTGCCTTCCATGGGTGATAAGACCCCGTGAAGGACATGGTAGAGGCCATGATATTCATGCATTCGCTCCATGGACATGACATCCCGGGCATCTTCTACCACTAGGACTGTCTTGCTGTCACGACTTTGATCGGAACAGATGACGCAGAGCTCGCTGTCCGTGATATTGCCGCAAGTCGGGCAGAAGCGCAAGTCGCGTTTGACTTGAATCAGGGCTTGGGCGAACTCGGTCACGTCGGATTCTTTCATGTCAAGGACATAGAAGGCCAACCGAGCCGCTGTCTTGGCTCCAATACCCGGTAATTTGGTAAAACTATTGATTAACTTCGCGATAGGTGCAGGGTATTGCACTGGGTGGCCACCTCCTTTGATGGTTTATAGGCTAGAAGGGTAGGTTCATGCCTTGGGTGTACTTACCTAGGCGTGATTCCGTCGCTTGGTCTACTTGCTTCAAAGCATCGTTAACTGTTGCAATCACTAAATCTTGTAACATCTCGATATCA
>CAURVP010000065.1:0-2562 GCA_963528475.1 uncultured Candidatus Saccharibacteria bacterium
ATATTCTGCGGTAAGCGCATCAAGCGGACTATGATTAACTAAAGCTTCACCTGAACGATAAACCGTCTTGAATGGTTGTGTTATGCCGCCAACTATATTGCCGCCAATATTAACAATATCCTTGCCAACAGTCTCTACATTAGGACCTTTCTTTGTTGCTCGGTCATCGATTAGGTTGCGTAGTAACTCCGATTCGGCGACGATACGCTCGAACTTCGCACGCTGTTCGGGGTTAGTAAATCCGTACGGGACCTTGGCGTAATCTGTCAAATTTTTGGATATTTGCTCGATAGCCTCGCGCTGCCTGCCGGCGTCCATATTATTAAAGTCTTCTAGAAATTGTGTCGGTGTCCTGCCACCGTAATTTATCATGGGCGATTGTCCGTATTCGCCCAGGGCAGCGTCAGCGGTTTTCTGGCGATACTGAACATTCTTTATCTTCTCGATGGTGTTTTTCAGCTGCTCGTCAGAGGTGATGCCTTGTTGTGCTTCATCGAGTAATTTCCGTTCGTTTGTCCAGTTGCCGCGGGTATCATTAAGTAGCGTCGTTAATTCGTCTCGACGCTTTCGGTAGTCCTCAGAGTTTAGGTTGTTGCGGCGTACCGTCTCATTCAGCTGCTGCATCTGTGGTGATTGCTGTGCTGGCTGCTGAAAAGGGGAGGGTTGCTGCGGATGCGGTAATTGTAGCTGCGACTGGTTCTTTATCGAGAAATTTGGCTGCTTGTCTTGCTGCTGTACTTTCGACTGGTTTTGTTCAATGTACTTTTTGGCGTTCTCATCGCCCAGTGCGGCATACTTTTTGGCTTTCTCTAGCTGCGATTCAATTGTCTCTACGAAGTTTGGCTGAAACATTGGCGTTTTGGGCTTCTCTGGCGAGAAGTTTTGCTGCTGCTCCTGCTGGCGCGGCTGCTGAATAGTAGACAGGCGTGTTGCATCAAACCCCTGAAACTGCTTTGGCTGGCTTAGCGGATTATCGTTGTGCTGCTGGATTGGCTCGCGGTGGTTTTGCTGTTCGCGGCGTTTTTCTTCTTCGTCGTCTCTCCATCCGAAGAAGCTGCGTATCATTTTTCCAAAGTCAAACATTGGTATTTAGCTCCTTTCGGCTATTAGAATTGGACGTCGTCTGCAGAACGCCGTGGACGCATAAAGTAGCTGTCGTCATCGTCAGAGCGTCGGCCAAGAACTGATTCTGTTGCTTGTCCTGCACTCAGGCTAGGCGAGTTAATATTCGAGCTATCTACTGTGCCTTGAGTGATATTTTTCGCCTGGTATGCCGGAACACTTGCCAGTGACGCTTGCGGAGCAGTGATATTTTGGTAGGTCTGTACGATTTGACCTAGCCGTCCGTTGATAGCTCTATCGACGTCCTGAATTTGGGCTGTTGACGCCATACCCGCTTGAGCGAGGGCTTGCATACGCTGGTTATCGTTCATATTCATCTTGTTGAGGATTTCGTTGCGCTGCTCGTTGAAGGTGTCGTGGATTTCTTGGTACTTGCTCTGGCGGAAGTCATTCAGCTTGCGCACTTCGTCTTCCAGCTTCCTCTGTACTTGCTGACGGTTGACTTCAATGTCGGTCTTCTGCTCGTTCAGGTCGTCTAACATCTTGCCTTGTTCGCTGTTTTGCAGGTCGGCCACGCCAACACCCAGCATGCCGATTGCGCTTGAGTTGCCGCCGCCCAGCATGCCGATGTTGTTTGATTCGCCCTGCAGAGTGTTGCGGACCATCTCGCCCAGCGACTGCTTGCCGCGTGCATAGCTTTTTTCTAGTTTCTGGTCTTGACGGTCGAGGTTCTGGAAGGCACTGTCGCGTTCGCCCTTCAATGAGTTGATGGATGTATCTACCTGCCTGTCAACAGCCGCTCGTGCTGCGTTGCGTCGCGGGTCGATAGAGCCGAGCATATCGTTGTAGTAGCGGTTATTCTGTGCCCACTGCTTGTCGATGGCTTGTCGCTGTACTGCTGACATACCGCCTCCGCCGCCGCTACCGCCTCTACTATAGCCCCAGCCGCCAATGCCATTCTGCTGTTGAGGCTGTTGCTGATTTCGCTTGGCGTCCCAAGCTTGAAATTGTCGATGCAGACCGTCTACATACTGCTGGACCTTGCCAGCTTGTCCTTTGTCGTAACTGATCCACTTTGTGTCGGCGCCGCGGCCGTTGACTTTATTCCAGTCAATCCTGCCGTCGTTGCCAGTGTAGGCGAGTGTGTACGGATCGTGTACCGCCAGCCACCCGCGGAAGTCTGGGTTTCCTTGATATTCTGCCATAAAAATAGCCCTTTCTTGCGCTTCGCAAAAGGGCTGTTGTTTCGCTTGGACTGTCCAGTTGCGAAGACACACTTAATACAAGTTTGTCTTTCGCCTCTGGAGTCCTGATATCCGCCGTACGACCGGTCGTCCAAAGCCGTTGCCGAGCTTGCGGCTCACGGAGCGGTGCTTCTTGTAGTTTAATACAGGAAATACCGCATGCTTATTTATAAGTTATCATGCGTTTTTTCAAATCATCAATATTTTGACAAAATTTGTGTAACTTTTTCGATTCTAGTTTGTCGGACTATAGAAA
>CAURVP010000066.1:0-2560 GCA_963528475.1 uncultured Candidatus Saccharibacteria bacterium
CGCTCGAAAAGCTACAGCCGCATCCGACCGAGCTTGCGGAAAAGGCGCGGCAGCATGCTCAGAATCTTCTAGATAAGCGCCTAAGCAGGGATATTACCGTGAAAAAGGAGGAGAGGAATGCAAACTAACCCCGTTATGACGCTTAATAAGCGGCGAGAAGCACTTAAAAAGCTGGCTAAAAATCCGGAAGCACCTCTCAAAGAATTTCATGCTCTTTTAGAGGACGCTACAGAGGATGAACGTGCCGTGCTGGCTAAAACTCTGCCTCCAGCCAAGGTTTTAGGGCGGGGGAACCGGGCTGTTTTGAGTCCTGTAGGCGGCTATCTTTTAGCAGCTTTGGGGACAAACCCTCGCAGGACACATAAGCGTTTCGTGGATTTATATACAGACAGTTCATGGGCGGCGCGCCGAAGCGACACTGACTCTTTCAATAACCCTCATGACGCTATCATGCGCGGTTTATACTTGGGGCTCTCCGGACGCAGCGATACGTGGATTCTGGATTATATAGCGGCAACCCCCGCTATGGAGGATAACGATGCCTACGGTATATGGCGCGTACTACACACGCTTGTACGGGAACGGGATCTCCACTGTGAAACCCCTTCTTATCTTTGGAGAGCCTTACGTACCATATTCCCAGAAGAAAACAGAGCTGAAGAACACCCGGAGATACCCGCCACCTACCAAGAGGCACTTGAGCATATCCGCCAGGATCCTCTCCTGATTGAACGGGAACTGTGGACCTGCTTCCGCGTCGGAACAGCACTAGGTGCGGCAGCAGATTTCAAGTTTTTAGATTATCTAGATTGTCACCTTGACGGGTTTCGCGACCGTTTTCTCACCGAATGTTTGCGCTCAATGCTCAGAGATTTTACGCCCAGGAAAACACGGGTCTTCCATATGCTTTACCGCGGCATGAAACCAACTACCGCGGAGAACCTGGCATGCATTCCGCTACTGACCGCTATTTTACAGACGCAGCTATCCACGTCGGTAGGCCTAGCACAAGAGATGCTTACCCCCATTGTGGAGCAACTTTCTACGGAACAGCTCGATGCCCTGTTAGACGCATCAGCAGCAGTACTCCTCCGTACTGAGAAGAAGCTGGTGAAGGCCCAGCTAAACATCCTACAACAGCTGATTAAACATCACCCTGAATACACGCACCGGGTGCACAGCATGATTGCTGGGGTCGAGCGAACTCTACCCTTGGAACTTCAAGAGCTGGTGCAAAATGTAGGATCTAAAGATAGTACGAAGCCTACCCGACGTGGTGTAAAGAAAATACTGGAGTCCCAGGAAGTACAGTCGGTAGAAGCACTACAGGCGCAGGAACCTATTCTGATACCAGATGTCAACCCACGCCCACGGGCTCCGGGGGAACTCTTCATGGCGGATGCCCCTATTTCCAGCGACACGGAACTTTTTGATGCGCTGGTTGCCATGGTGACCGGTACAGCCCCCGAGACGGAACTGGTGCGTGCTCTCGCATATCTTAACCAGACAGAAAGTATCCGCTTTAACAAGGCACAGATAAAATACCTTGAGTCCGTCAACCTGAATTGGGGACGACATATCCACGAGGTTGAGACCGCGGGAGAGGATCTAGCTTTTCTGATCCTAGCGATATACATACGATGTGCAGGTACTCAGCCAATAGAATTGCCGCCAATTACGAAGGGTTACCGCGACTTTCTGTGGCTCGATAGGAACGGCCAGCCTATTATCACAAACAGTATGGAGTACCGCCCCTTAGGGGCGAAAACCAAGCAGGATCTTGTGGTCAACACTCGCGGGTTGACGGGCCTTTTACAAGAGCAACTTCTCTCACTGATTCCCTCCAGCGGATATGCTGAAAAAATTTATACAGAACCTTTTGAAACACGAAATCATGCCATGCGACGCACCACATGGTCGACGGGATTAACACAGTACGCAAAACAAAGAATTATCAACAGCGATAGCGAGATACCCTATAACAGGAAACTCCTTCTGTGGGAAGACCCAAACGATACTTCTGCCCCCAATGACCTAGGTTTTGAAGATGCCGCTTTTAATACTGGCAGTGTGCGAGAAGATTACGGTCACCGCATCCATACGTCAAAACGTTATACCTATACCTCGCAGAAATACGCTGTCGGTTGGTATGCCTGGCTCATGCAGAATAATCTGGATTATGCGGCAGCGCAGATGATGCCTGCCCTGGTGACAGCCCTCTACACGCGCACCGTTTTCGGGCTGAACGCGCTCCTCTATGCTCTTGGCAGTACCCCGTGCCCTCTGGGTGCGCCTTCGTATAGCGCCTTGGGAATTGCGGCATCTGCGCTAGCACAAGATATTCGGGCCTTAACAGCTGAGTCTCTTGCCCACCTGGCAGAGCGTGGAATGCTAGATCCTGCACAATTCGCTGAAGAAGTAACGTGGCTTCTGCTACACCAGGATGTTCTGACTAACCGTGTACTCGGGACTCTTCAAGACGCCGCATCTATCAGCCCATTGGCGGGGTGGCGTATTGTGCAGGTGCTAGAGAACATGTTGCCAGCTGTAAGCGATATTA